>NZ_CAUPYL010000024.1:0-23518 GCF_963515265.1 uncultured Frigoribacterium sp. | reverse complement strand
GGCCGAGGCCGCCCAGCGCCGGTCGAGCCGTCGCCGGCGCGCGGCCGGGTCGAGCAGCCGCTCGAGCAGCGCCGCGAAGAGCGGCGCCGTCCCCAGCGAGACGACGTTGCCGACGGCGACCCCGGCCAGCGACATCGACGAGTAGAACGCGAGCGGGTACGCGACGACCGCGAGCGCTCCCGGGACGATCCAGCGCCAGGAGGCGCCGCCTCCTCGGAGCACCGACGCGGCCCGCCTCGGCGCCGTCAGCGCGAGCAGCAGACCGCCGACGCACATGGTCGCCGCGCCGGTCGCGAGCGGGCTGACCGACGGGGGCAGCAGGCTCGCCGCCGTGCCGGTGGTGCCCCAGAGCAGTGCCGCGAGCACGATGCCGATCACGCGCCGATAGTACCGACCCGGTCGAGGGCGGGTCGGCGTCATCGAGGGCGGGTCGCCGCGGACCCGCCCTCGGCGACGGAGACCCGCCCTCGGCATCAGGCGGCGCGAGCAGGGGCGCGCCGAGAGGCGGTCGGACGGGACGTGCCGCGGGCGCGACCGGTCAGGACGGCGTGACGGCCGCCTCCTTCGCCCCGAACCGCGCGACGAGGTCGCGCTTCAGCACCTTGCCGCTCGGGCCGAGGGGCAGCGCGTCGACGACGTGCACCACGCGGGGGAACTTGTACGCGGCGATCTCGTCCGAGACGAAGGCGACCAGCTCCTCGGGTGCGACGGTCGCACCGGCCCGCAGCACGACGGCCGCCTCGATCTCCTGCCCGTGCGTCTCGTGCGGCACGCCGAAGACGGCGGCCATGGTCACGTCGGGGTGCTGGGCGAGCACCTCCTCGACCTGGCGCGGGTACACGTTGTAGCCGTTGCGGATGATCATGTCCTTGGTCCGGTCGACGACGGTGAGGTAGTCGTCGTCGTCCTTGGTGCCGAGGTCCCCGGTGCGGAACCAGCCGTCGACGATCGCCTTGGCGGTGTCCTCGGGCCGGTCGAGGTAGCCGTTCATCAGGTTGTGGCCGCGGACGACGATCTCGCCGATCTCGCCGTGCGGCAGCAGCACGATCCTGTCCTCGACCGACGAGTCGGCGATCTCGACGTCGACGCCCCAGATCGGGGTGCCGATGGTGCCGGGCCGCGGCGGCCGCCCCACGTGGTTGAACGTCGCCACCGGCGACGTCTCGGTCAGCCCGTACCCCTCGTGCACCGGGGCGCCGAAGACCTGCTCGAACTTCGCCAGCACGGCGAGCGGCAGGGAGGCGCCGCCCGAGATCGCGTACCGGAGCGGCGGCCTGGCCTCCGACCGCGTCGCGGCGTCGAGCAGGGCCATGTACATCGTCGGCACGCCCATGAACACCTCGCAGCCGTGCTCGACCATGGCCGCGAGCGCCGCGTCGCCGTCGAACTTCGGCAGCATGACGATCGTCGCGCCGGCCCGGAACCCGGTGTTCATCGTGCAGGTCTGCCCGAAGGTGTGGAACAGGGGCAGGGCGCCGAGCAGCACGTCACCCCGGCGCATGTCGAAGGTGCTCATCAGGTTCGTGTCGACCTGGTGCAGCAGCGCGAAGTGCGAGCCCTCGGCGCCCTTCGGCTGGCCCGTGGTGCCGCTCGTGTAGAGGATCGTCGCCGTGTCGAACGGGTGCCGCGGCACGTAGGTCGTGAGCGGCTCGGCCTCGGCGGCGAGCGACTCGAGGCGGTCGGGCGCCGAGGGCACGACGGCCGTGCCGGCGTCGGTCGCCGGAGGCGCGAGCACCGTCACGACGTCCACTCCCGCCAGCTGCGCCCCGGCCGCCCCCTCCGGCAGCAGCGGGGCCGCGCAGACGAGCAGCGACGAGCCGCTGTCGTGCAGCACGTACTCGATCTCGTGACGTTTGAGCAGCGCGTGGACGGGCACGACCACGGCACCGAGCGCGAGGGTCGCGTAGTAGACGCGGGCGAAGTCGGCGACGTTCGGGACGAGCATCGCGACACGGTCGCCCTCGCCCACGCCGCGGGCACGGAGGGCGCCGGCGTAGGCGAGCGACTGCTGCCAGAGCTCCCGGTAGGTGGTGCGCTGCGGGCCGACGACGACGGCGACGTCGTCGGGGTACCGGGTGGCCGCCTCGCCGAGGATCGCGGCGACCGAGGCCGTCGCGTGGCCGGTGGGGGCGGACGGGCCGGTGGGGGTGGAAGGGCCGGTGGCTGGTGCGTCCGTGACTGCGGTGTTCGAGGTCATGCCGGGGTGCTCCGTCTCCGTTGACGAGTGGTGATCCTGGTCGGATCTTACGTCGCGGCGCCGGGAGCCAGGCCGGGTCTCCGGTCGGGATCTCCGCCGGCCCGTGCCCCTCGCCGCTACCGCACCCCGCTGCGCACGAAGCCCTGCACGAAGAACCGCTGGAACGCGAGGAACAGCGCCACCATCGGCAGCACCGAGATGACGGCGAGAGCCATGATCCCGTTGTAGTCGGGGTTGGTCTGGCCCTTCAGGTAGAGCAGCCCGACGGGCAGCGTGTAGAGGTCCGGGTCCTTGAGGGCGATCAGCGGCCAGGCGAAGTCGTTCCAGCTGCCCAGCAGGGTGAGCAACACGAGCACGGCGACCAACGGGCCGCTCAGCGGCAGGACGATGAGGGTGAACACCCGGATCGGGCCGGCACCGTCGAGGCGGGCGGCCTCGATCAGCTCCTGCGGGATGCCGAGCATGAACTGGCGCGCGAGGAACACCCCGAACGCCGTGGCTGCCGACGGGAGGATCACCGCCCAGTAGGTGCCGTAGATCTCGAGCCCGTTCACCAGCCGGAACTGGGCCACCATGATCGCCTGCACCGGGATCATCAGGGTCGCGAGGAACACGAGGAACACCGCCGTGCGCCCGACGAAGCGGAGCTGTGCGAAGGCGTACCCGGCGAGCAGGCTCACGACGACCGTCAGCACGGTGACGAAGACCCCGATGACGATCGAGTTGCCGAACCACGCGCCGACGGGGTACCGCTCGAGCACGCGCTCGAAGTTCTCGAGGGTCAGGGCACTGGGCAGGAGGCGCAGGCCGCGTCCGAAGACCTCGCCCCGCGGCGAGAACGCCACGACGAGCATCCACACCAGCGGGAACGCGACGACGACGGACGCCACGACGGCGACGACGGTGCGGAGGGCGACGAAGCCACCGCGGCGACGTGGTCGCCTGCGCGGGGCACGGACGCCCGCGACGCGATCGGCGCCGCGGACGGTGCTGCGGGGTGCGCCGGCCGCGGGGGCGTCGGCCAGGGACTGGGGCGTGGTCACGATCGGGTCCTCGTCATTCCGTGAGGTCGCGGGTGCGGTTGGTGCGCCACTGCACGACGGTGAAGGCCAGCGTCACGACGAGGATCACGACGCCGAGCGCGGCGCCGTAGCCCTGCTCGCGGATCTGGAAGCCGTTGCGGTAGGCGTAGGTGCCGAGCACCGACGTGGAGTAGCCGGGGCCGCCGCCGGTGAGCACGAAGACGAGGTCGAAGACCTGGAACGACGCGATCACGTTGAGCACCAGCAGGAAGAACGTCGACGGCCCGACGAGCGGCACGGTGATCGAGCGGAACCGCTGCCAGGCACCGGCCCCGTCGAGCTCGGCGGCCTCGTAGAGCTCGGGCGAGACGGACTGCAGGCCCGCCAGGTAGATGATCATGTTGAGGCCCACGCGCAGCCAGATCATCGTGACGATGACCGAGACCATCGCGAGCGCGCCGTCCGACTGCCACGGCACCGCCCCGAGTCCGAGGGCGCGCAGCACCTTGTTGACGAGGCCGTTCGCCTCGGTGAACAGGATGACGGCGATCATGGCGCTGGCGACGCCCGAGATGACCATCGGCAGCACGAGCATCGTCCGCCAGGTGCGTCGCCCGGGCAGGACGCCGTCGAGCAGGACCGCCAGCCCCAGTCCCAGCGCCATCTCGACCGGCACGGTGACCACGGTGAAGAGCACCGTGTTGCCCAGCGTCTGCCAGAAGACGGGGTCGGCGACCATGCGGGCGTAGTTGGCCCCGCCCACCCACTCGGGGTCGCCGAATCCGCGGGTCTCCTGGAACGACAGCTGCACGGCCCAGAGGATGGGCACGAGCAGGAACACCGACAGCAGCACCAGGTTCGGCCCGATGAAGGCCCAGCCGACCAGGTTCTCCCGGAGGCGGGCGGCGCGTCGTCCGGGACGGCGCGCACCCGGCAGCGCCGTCATCAGTCGGTGGCCTGGCCGACGGCCTCGTCCAGGGCGCTCAGGGTGTCGTCGACCGACTTCCCCTGGGTGAACGCCGCCTCGAGCTCGTCCTGCATCGCGACGGTGATCTCGGCGAGGTACGGCGAGGTCAGCTGCTTGACGTCGCTCGGCTCGATCGTCGTGGCCTGGTCGACGAAGACCGGCATCACTTCGGGCCGCACGGCGAAGTCGATGGACGAGGCGTCGATGTCGGTCCGGGTCGGCAGCTCGTTGGTCGCGGCGCAGAACTCGGTCATCGCGTCCGCCGAGGCCATGAAGTTCAGGAACTCGGTCGCGAGCTCGCCCTGGTCGGTGTCGGCCGTCGCGACGAGGGCGTTGCCGCCGAGGTCGGTCGCCCCGCGCTCGTCGACCGGCATCGGCACGGCTGTCCAGTCGAAGTCGGTCGAGGCGAGCTCGGGCACGAGGAACGAGCCCACGAACGCCATCGCCGTCGTCTGCTCGCCGAACTCCGTGTCGGCGTACGTCGTCGACTTCACGCTGCTGCTCGGCGCCACCCACCCCTGCTCGAAGAACGACTGGGTGAAGCCGAGCGCCTCTGCTGCCTCGGGCGAGTCGATCTCGCTCGTCGTCCCGTCGTCGGCGAGCAGGGCGCCGCCGGCCTGGAACAACCAGCTGAGCCAGCGCGGCGTGCCGCCCTGCTGCCAGTTCACCCCGAACGGGTACTGGTCGGCGGGGAGGCTCGCGCGGAGCTTCGTCGCGACCTCGCCGAACTCGTCCCACGTCCAGGCGTCCGCCTGGCTCGTCGGCAGGTCGGTGATGCCGGCTGAGGCGAGCAGCTCGGTGTTGACGAGCAGCGCGGAGACGTCGGTCTGGTGCGGCACGCCGTAGGGTGCCCCGTCGTACGAGACGGCCTCGAGCATCGCGGGCTGGAACGAGTCCTCGTCGTCGATCTGGCCCGTGAGGTCGAGCAGCTGGCCCTGGCTCGAGTAGACGCCGAGGTTGCCGTAGTCGACGCGGAAGACGTCGGGAGCGTCGCCCGTCGAGAGCTGCGCGTCGATGTTGGAGAACATCTGGTCGTAGGGCACGACGTTGAGGTCGATGGTCGCGCCGTCGTGCTCGCTCTCGAACTGGGCCACCAGCTTCTCGAAGCTGTCCTGCTCGGACTCGCTGGCCCAGGTCGTGAAGGTCAGGGCGCCGTCGGCGTCGTCGTCGGAGCCGCCCGTGAAGCCGCTGCAGCCGGATAGCCCGGCGGCGAGGGCGAGGGTGGCCGCGGCGGCCGCGGTCGTGCGTCGGGTCGTGCGTCGGGTCGTGCGTCGGGTCGTCATGTCGGTTCTCCTGGCGTCGGTGCTGTCGAGATCGGTGCTGAGGTGATCGGTGCTGCGGTCATCGGTGCTGCGGTCATCGGTGCTGTGGTCATCGGTGCTGCGGTGCTGGGTGGCGGCGTGATCGGTGCTGCGGTGCTGCGTGGTCGGCGCCGTGGATCAGGTGTCGCGTGACGGCTGGCCGGTCGGGGGCGACGAGCGGGACAGGCGTTCCTCGACCAGCGACACGAGCCCGCTGGTGCCGAGCAGGGCGTCCAGGCCCACGCGTACCCCGACCAGGTCGCCGGAGTGCTGCGGAGAGTGTGCTCCCTCCAGCGCCGCGAAGACCGCCGTGACGTCCTCCAGTGCGCGGACGCAGCCGAAGCGCGTGATGCGGTCCTCGTCGAGCCGCACGTCGTCGCCGTACCCGCCGCGGAACGCCGCGCGGTGCTCGGGCTCGACGGGCAGCCCGGGCAGCACGCCGAGCTCGACGAGCACGAGGTCGACCTCGCGCGGAGCGACGGTGGCCTCGTCAAGGTCGATGAGCCAGGGGCGGCCGGCAGGGTCGACCACGACGTTGCCGAGGTGCGGGTCGCCGTGGCAGGACACCCTCACGGTCGTGCCCCGCGCCTCCTTCAGACGGAGGGCGGTGGTCTCGAGGTGGCGGAGCCGGTCTCGATGGGCGTGCCACAGCTCGGCCAGCTCGGGGTCGACCCCGGGCGCCTGGCCTGCGCCGACGAAGCGGGCGTCGAGGTCACGGAGGCGCACGCGGGCCCGGCGGCCGGTCCGCTTGACGCCGGCGCGCAGCGGGGCGACCGACGAGGGAGGCGGCTGGTCGTGCACCCGACGGACGACGGCGCCCAGCTCGGCCCACTGGTCGAGGTCGAGGCCCCGGCCGTCCTCCGCGGCGTCGTCGCCGAGGACCCAGGGCGAGACCGAGACGAGCAGCCCGTCACGCTCGGACCAGTGGTCACCCGTCCGGGTGGGGAGCGGGGCGACGACACCGGAGTCGGGGCCGAGGGCGGCGGCGAGCGCGAGGCCGAACCGGCAGTCACGCCGGGTCGCCTTCACGGCCCACTCGTCGCCGGAGCGGTCGCGGACCTGCCAGACGGCGGCGTCCGGATCGAGCCCGCCGACGATCAGCAGCTCGTCGACAACGTCGAGCCCCCACTCGCGGAGCGACGGCGGCACCGAGGCAGGCAGGAGGGACGTCGGTGACGGTGACGGTGACGGTGACGGGAGCGTCGGGTGAACGGCTGACACACGCTCATCATCGTCCGGACCACCGACACCGGCCCGGGCCCGACGCGGAACACTCGGCACCCGGCCACACGGTCGGCACCGGGACGGCAGGTCGCTGCTGCGGGTCGGGCCGTCGGCCCCGCGGGAGGAGGGGACTCTCTGCTGAGCCTGATCCGTCACGAGACGGAACAGCCCCTCCCCTGATCTCGGCCGCCCAGCCTGATCCGTCACGAAACGGAACACGGACAGGGCCACCCAGCCTGATCCGTCACGAGACGGAACAGCCCCTCCCCTGATCTCGGCCGCCCAGCCTGATCCGTCACGAAACGGAACACGGACAGGGCCACCCAGCCTGATCCGTCACGAAACGGAATAAGGACAGGGCCACCCAGCCTGATCCGTCACGAAACGGAACACGGACAGGGCCGCGTCAGTCGAGGTCGCTGCTGCCGTCGGCGTCGTCGCTCCAGTGGCTCCGACCGACGCCGCGGGCGCTGAGGTCGAGTCCGTTGCGCCCCCGCCTGGCGTCCCGTAGCGGCGGCACCGGATCGCCCGGCTCCCTGAGGACGACGTCGCCCGTCCGGATCCGTCGAGCCATCACTGCAGGACCGGCGCCCAGCTCTCGGGACGACGCACCCTCGTCCCAGGCACGTCGTAGCTCGTCGAGCCCCGCCGCGACGAGGTCGAGCCAGTCGTCGCGCAGGTGGTACCAGCGCCGGGGGCCGTCCTGCTCGACGACGACGAAGCCCGATTCGAGCAGCACCCCGAGGTGCTGGGACACGCTCGACCACCCCACGGCGCGTCGCTCGTGGAGGATGCTCGCGAGATCGCCCGACGTCTGCCGGCCGATCGCGAGCACCTCCACCAGTTCCCGCCTCGTCACGTCGCCGAGGACCTCGAAGGGATGCATCGCCCGCGATCCGGCAGAGCGACGACGCGGGCGTCCACGACGCGCCGTGGGCGACGCACCGCGTTCGCCCTGCTCCTGGCCGGGCGGCCCGTCGTCGCGACGAGGGGCCGGGTCGGCGTGGAGAGCAGGACGGATCAGGTCGTCCATGGTCGCTCCCTCTCGTGACGGATCAGCACTCGGAGCACATCGAACCGCGATGTGATCGCTCCGCTCCGTGAGGGATCAGCACTCGGTGCACCTCGAACCGCAGTGTGATCGCTCCGTTCCGTGACGGATCAGCACTCGCGGCACCTCGACCCTCGGCGTGGTCGCTCCGTTCCGTGACGGAACAACCAGAGCGCGTTCACACCCCCACAGCGGAGAGTCCGCAGGCCGCCGCCGCCGCAGCACGCCGAGGAAGGACACGCCTCCCCTCACCCTGCGGCGAAGGGCGAGCCCGGCTGGCCGAGCGTGCCCTCGGCGACCCGACGCGCGTGGCGGCGACCGGCCTCGGAGGCACGGAACTCGTCGACGCCGCGGAGGCCCGAGCGCCGGCCGTCGCGTGCGGCCCATGCCGCCTCGAGGGCGTCGACGAGGTCCTGTTCCTGTTGGACGTCACCGGCGTCGCGGACCTCGGCCACCGCCTCCGCGAGGGCGTCGAGCAGCTCGCACGACCGCCGCTCGGCGACGGACAGGACGGTCTCGGCCCCGGCGGCCGAGCCCGGCGGCGGATCACTGGCCTCCACGAAGCCCGACGCGACCAGCAGGGCGACTCGAGAGGCGACGAACTCCGGGCCGCCCGCCGAGGGGCCGAGCCGTCGCGACGCCTCGGCGACGAGCTGCGAGGCCGCCCGCGCGCCGTGCTCGAGCACGTCGAGGACGCAGACGCAGAGCGGATCGGTCATGACGGCCAGCGGCGAGGCCGCACCGAGGGAGGCGGCGGACGGGGAGGCGGCGGACGAGGAGGCGGCGAGCAAGCGGTTCGTGAGGGTCATGAGAGCGAGGTTGCCGTGCAGGCCGACCCGCGCCTCCTCGTGTCCACACCTGGTGGGGACGCCGCCCCGTACGCGACCCGAGGGGAGGGAGCACTGCGGGGAGCGCTCCCCAGCCCGTGCGGCTTACGATGGAGGGCTCATGTCGCCCACCATCACCTATCCCCCCGAGCTGCCGGTCAGCCAGAGACGCGACGACATCGCCGCCGCGATCCGCGACCACCAGGTCGTCATCGTCGCGGGCTCCACGGGCTCGGGCAAGACGACGCAGCTGCCCAAGATCTGCCTCGAGCTCGGCCGCACCAGCATCGGGCACACCCAGCCGCGCCGCATCGCCGCACGCACGATCAGCGAGCGCATCGCGGAGGAGCTGGGCGAGGAGGTCGGCGGGCTCGTCGGCTACCAGGTGCGGTTCACCGACAAGGTCGGCGCCGACACGCAGATCAAGCTGATGACCGACGGCATCCTGCTGAACGAGATCCACTTCGACCGCGAGCTGAAGCGGTACGACACGATCATCATCGACGAGGCGCACGAGCGCAGCCTGACCATCGACTTCCTGCTCGGGTACCTGAAGCAGCTGCTGCCGCGTCGGCCCGACCTCAAGCTGATCATCACGAGCGCGACCATCGACCCCGAGTCGTTCTCGCAGCACTTCGACGGTGCGCCGATCGTCGAGGTCTCGGGCCGCACCTACCCGGTCGAGATCCGCTACCGTCCGCTCGTCGCCGACGACACCACGGCCGACGACGACCGCGACGTCGACGACCTGGACGAGCTGGACGACGCCCCGGCCCCGGCTCGCCAGGCTGCGCGACGCGACGACTCCCGACGTGACGACGGGCGCCGCCGCGGCGAGCCCGGCCGCCCCGGCGCCGCAGCCCGGCGAGCCAAGGAGGCGCGGGCCGGCGACCCGAGGCAGCGCGCCGACGACAAGGACTACCTGCAGGGCATCAACGAGGCCCTCGACGAGCTGGCCCGGGAGAGCTCGGGCGACGTGCTCGTGTTCCTCAGCGGCGAGAACGAGATCCGCGACGCCGAGGACGCGATCCGGGCGCGCAACCTGCCGCAGACCGAGGTGCTGCCCCTCTACGGCCGCCTGAGCGCGGCCGACCAGCACCGTGTCTTCCAGCCGAGCCCGACGGCCGGGACCAGACGCCGCATCGTCCTCGCGACGAACGTCGCTGAGACCAGCCTCACCGTGCCGGGCATCAAGTACGTGATCGACGCCGGCACCGCCCGCATCAGCCGCTACTCGACCCGCGCGAAGGTGCAGCGCCTCCCCATCGAGGCGATCTCGCAGGCGAGCGCGAACCAGCGCTCCGGCCGCTCGGGCCGCACGAGCGACGGCATCGCGATCCGGCTCTACAGCGAGACCGACTTCGACAAGCGGGACGAGTTCACCGAGCCCGAGATCCTCCGGACGAACCTCGCCGCCGTCATCCTGCAGATGATCTCGCTCGGCCTCGGCGACATCGCGGCGTTCCCGTTCCTCCAACCGCCCGACAGCCGCGGAATCAAGGACGGCCTCGACCTGCTGCGCGAGCTCGGTGCCGTCACCCAGGGCGGCCAGATCACCCGCGTCGGCAAGCAGCTGACGCGCCTGCCCATCGACCCCCGCCTGGCCCGCATGGCCGTCGAGTCGAAGGTGCACGGCACCACCCGCGAGGTGCTCGCGATCGTCGCGGCGCTGAGCATCCAAGATCCGCGCGAACGTCCGCTCGAGCGGCGCGCGCAGGCCGACGAGGCGCACGCGCGCTTCAAGGACCCGCAGGGCGACTTCATGACGCTCCTCAACCTCTGGAACCACCTGGAGGACAAGAAGGACGAGCTCACCGGCAACGCGTTCAAGCGCCTCTGCCGAGAGGAGTACCTCAACTACCTCCGCGTGCGCGAGTGGCAGGACGTCTACCGCCAGCTGCTGCGGGCGGCCAAGCCCCTCGGGCTGCACGTCGGCGAGCGCAGCACGAACCCCGACGGCGTGCACCGCAGCCTGCTCGCCGGCCTGCTCAGCCAGATCGGCCTGCTCGACCCGCAGAAGAAGGACTACGTCGGCGCCCGCCAGACGCGGTTCCTGGTGTTCCCCGGCAGCTCGTTGGCCAAGAAGCAGCCCGCCGCGATCATGAGCGCCGAGCTCGTCGAGACGAGCCGCCTCTTCGCGCGAGTCAACGGCGCGATCGACCCGGCCTGGGCCGAGCCGCTCGCCCCCGACCTCGTGAAGCGCAGCTACGGCGAGCCGCACTGGGAGAAGAAGCAGGGCTCGGTCGTCGCCTACGAGCGCGTGACGCTCTACGGCGTCCCGATCGTGCCGAGGAGGCGCATCCAGTTCTCCCGGATCGACCCCGGCTACGCGCGCGAGCTCTTCATCCGGCACGCCCTCGTCGAGGGCGACTGGGAGAGCCGCCAGTCGTTCGAGAAGGCCAACCAGCAGCTGATCCGCGAGCTCACCGAGGTGGAGGAGCGCACCCGCCGCCGCGACATCCTCGTCGACGGCGACGCCGCGTTCGAGTTCTTCCAGCGCCGCGTGCCCGCCGAGGTCACGAGCACCCGCGACTTCGAGGGCTGGTGGCGCAAGGCCAAGCAGGAGACGCCCGACCTCCTCACGATGACCGCCGCCGACCTGCTCGGCGACGACGAGCCCGACGTCGACGAGGCCGGGTTCCCGAGCACGTGGCGGCAGGGCGACCAGACGCTCACCCTGCGCTACAAGTTCGAGCCGGGTGCCGACGACGACGGCGTGACGGTGGTCGTGCCCCTGCCGCTGCTGGCGCGCCTCCGGCCGGCCGGGTTCGACTGGCAGGTGCCGGGCCTCCGCGACGAGCTCGTGACGTCGCTGATCAAGTCGCTGCCGAAGCAGATCCGCAAGAACGTCGTGCCCGCCGCCGACTGGGCGTCGAAGATCACCGCCGAGCTGCCGGCCGACCCGCCGCACGACGTCGCCGAGTCGTTCACCGCGACGCTCGCCTCCGTCATCAAGAAGCTGACCTACACACCCGTCGACGCCGCCGACTTCGACCTCGAGCGCGTGCCCGCGCACCTGCGCGTGACGTGGGCGGTCGTCGACGAGCGCGGTCGCACGGTCGGTGCGGGCAAGTCGCTCGACGAGCTGCAGCACCGGCTGAGCGACGACATGCGCGAGAGCGTCGCGCGGGTCACCCAGGGCCAGGGCGCAGGAGGCGCGGGTCGCGGCCGACGAGGACGCGGCGGCCCCGAGGGCGGTCGCCCCGACGCCGCGACCGCCGCCCCTGCGAACGCCATCGAGCGCAGCGGCCTCACCTCGTGGGACTTCGACGAGCTCCCGACCGTCGTCGACACGCGGCACGGCGACACCGTGATCCGGGCGTACCCGGCGCTGGTCGACGAGGGCGCCTCCGTGGCGATCCGCCTGATGGCGACGCCTGCCGACCAGGCGCGCGAGACGCCCAGGGGGGTGCGCCGCCTCCTCATGCTCGCCGTGCCGAGCCCGGTCGCCTACGTGCAGCAGCACCTCACGGCGCCCGAGAAGCTGATCCTCGCGACGAGCCCGTACCAGAACACGTCCGCCCTCTTCGCCGACTGCCTGGTGGCGGTCGTCGACGACGTGCTGCACCGGGTCAAGCCCGACGGGCAGCTGTACACGAAGAAGGAGTTCCTCACCGTGCGCGACCGGGTGTCGGGCGCCGTGATGGACCAGATGTTCCAGACGGTGTCGCTCGTGGCGCGCACCCTGACGGCGGCGCGCGACGCCGACAAGGCGATGAAGGCGGCGACGAACATGTCGCTGCTGACGGCCCTCACCGACATGCGGCAGCAGCGCGACCGGCTCGTGTACCCGGGCTTCGTCTCCGCCACCGGCCTGCAGCAGCTGCAGCGCGTGCCCGTCTACCTCGTCGGCATCACCCGCCGCACGGCGAAGCTGCTCGAGGCGCCGTCGCGCGACCGGGCGTGGCTGATCGAGGTGCAGCAGGCGACGGAGCGGTACGAGGCGGCGGGCGGGGCGTTCCCGCCGGCCGAGGGGGCGCCTCCGTCGCTGGTGCGCGCACGGTGGATGCTCGAGGAGTTCCGGATCAGCCTCTTCGCGCAAGATCTGCGGCCGAGCGAGAGCGTGTCGCTGCAGCGCATCGTCAAGGTGCTGGCCTCGGCGTAGCGGTCGGCGTGCTGCACCCCGTTGTGGACGATGCACCCCGGAACGACGGGGTGCATTGTCCACTTCGGGGTGCGAGGCCGCGGCCGCTGAGGGCGGCCGCCGCAGTGACGTGCGGCGCGGCAGTAGCCTGGGCGGATGCGAGCGACGGTCAAGGATGTGGCCGCCCGGGCGGGCGTCTCTCCGAAGACGGTCTCCAACGTCGTCACGGGGGCGGTGCGGGTCAGTGCCGAGACGAAGGCGCGCGTCGAGGAGGCGGTGGCCGCCCTCGACTACGTGCCCAACCTGAGCGCACGAGGGCTGCGAAACGGCCGCACGGGCTCGATCGCGCTCGCGTTCCCCGACCTCACGACGCCGTACAGCGCCGAGATGTCGCACTGGTTCGTCGAGGTCGCGCACGAGCGCGGCTGGTCGGTGCAGCTCGAGCAGACCGGCATGCGCCCGGAGCGCGAGCGCGAGCTGCTGCTGCGGGGCAAGGAGCACCTCGTCGACGGGCTCGTGCTCAACCCGGTGAGCCTCGACGAGAGCGCCATCGTCGGCGCGGTCTCGCTGCCGCCGGTCGTCGTGATCGGCGAGGTCGAGCAGAGCCTCGTCGACCAGGTCAGGGTGGACAGCGTCGCGGCCGCCCGCGACATGACCACGCACCTGATCGAGCTCGGGCACCGTCGCATCGCCGTGCTCGGCAGCTCGGGCGAGGGCTTCGACACCGCGACGGCCCGCGCGCGCACGCTCGGCTGGCAGCAGGCGCACGAGGCGGCCGGCCTGCCCGTCGACCCGGCGCTGCGATGGTCGTGTCGAGCGTGGTCGCCCGAGGCCGGCGCGGCTGCCGTGCGCGGGCGACTCGCCGCCGACGGTCCGCCGGACGCGCTCTTCTGCTTCACCGACTCGCTCGCCATCGGCGCCGTGCACGCCCTGTGGGCGGCGGGACTGCGCGTGCCCGACGACGTCTCGGTCGCGGGCTTCGACGACATCGCCGACGGCCGCTTCACGCTTCCGCCGCTCACGACCGTGCGCCTCGACAAGCGGCTCTTCGCCGAGCGCACGCTCGAGCTGCTGGCGGCGCGCATCGCCGACCGCGACCGCCCGCCCGAGCTCGCGATCATCCCGCACGAGATCGTCCGCCGCGAGAGCACGGCGGCGGCTGGACCGTCACACGAGCCCTGAACCGTCGGCACCGACCCGGCAGTGAACGCGGCGCCGGCGACGGCGCCTCAGTCAAGGGGGCGCGCGGAGCCCGCCGCCGTGACAGGGTCGAGGCTCACCGACCCACCAGGAGGACATCGTGCGCATCACCTACGACACAGTCACCGACTCGATCTCGTCGCCCGAGCTCACCGCCGAGCAGTCGCTGCAGCTGCAGCACGAGCTGTCGGCCGCCCTCGGCCGCAACGACCCGATCCGCACCGTCGCCAGCGTGATCATGGCCAGGGCGAAGCAGCTCGACGCCGAGGGCTGAGGCTGAGGGCCGACGCCGCTCGCGACGGCGCTCGATCAGCCGACGACGAGGCTCGCCGTCCCGCTGACCGTGACGCCGCCGGTCGGGGGCACGTCGAGCGTGAGGAGGCTCGGACGTCCGACGTGCCGCCCCTGGCGCACCACGAACCGCGCAGGAGGCGCCAGCAGGCCGACAGCCCTCAGGTACGCCCCGAGGGCGGCGGCCGCCGATCCCGTGGCAGGGTCCTCGGTGATGGTGCCGACGGGGAACAGGTTGCGGGCCTCGATCCCGGGCAGCTCGTCGTACGCAGGCACGCACGCGGCGAGCTCGACGCCCTCCGTGCAGACGACGGTGACGGTGCCCGCCCAGCCCTGTCGGTCCATCAGCTCGCGCACCGCGTCGGGGTCGAACCCGAACGCGTCGAAGTGCGCCAGCGAGCGCACGGGCACGACGGGGTGCCAGTTGCCGGCGAACACCTCCTCGAGGGGCCACGCGGGGTCGAGGTGGTCGCGGTCCAGCCCGAGCAGGCCGAGCAGCTCGTCGACCACGCCGGCCTCGAGGGCACGGGTCAGCGGCTCGACGCTGGTGAACGCGGCACGGAGCACCCCGTCGCCGTCGGTGCTCGTGTCGATGACCACCTCCCCGACGGCCGTCCCGAACCGGAACGCGCCCGGGCCCCGCTCCTCGGCCAGGGCCACCGCCGTCGCGATCGTGGCGTGGCCGCAGAACGGCACCTCGGCGATCGGCGAGAAGTAGCGGGTGCGCAGCGCACGGTCGTCGCCCCCGACGGCCCCCTCGACGACGAACGCGGTCTCGGCGTAGCCGACCTCGGCGGCGATCTGCTGCATCTGCGCGTCGTCGAGCGTGGACGCGTCGAGCACCACCCCGGCGGGATTGCCGCCGCCCGGCCCGTCGGCGAACGCGGTCAACCGCAGGACCGCCGGCCGCCCGTCGCGGGAACCGGCCGAGTCGGCGGAGGCCGAGAAGTCGGCCGAGCCGGCAGCCTGTGGGCGGACGTCGGTGGAGGAGACGGACGCTGGCACGTGCGGATCGATCACCGCTCCACCTTCGCGGCTGCCGCCTCCTCGGGGCAAGGGCCACCCGCGCGAGGCTGGCCGCACGGCGTGGAGGGACACTGCACCGCGTTTCGTGCACCGCACCGGGTCTAGACGCGGTGCGGTGCACGAAAAGCGGTGCGGCAGCCCTTGCGCGCCGATTACAACGATGGTATATTGCGAGCAGTCACACGTCACGAAGGAGTGAACATGACCCTGCCCGACCACCCCGCCCGCAGCCGCCGCCGCCGAGGCACCACCGAAGACGGTCCGCCCCGCAGCAGCGCGGACGCCACCGGCACCGGCCTCAGCCGCCGCGGCGTCCTCGTCGGCGGCGCGGCCCTGCTCGGCACCGCCTTCGCGGCCACCGCCCTCTCGGGCTGTGCGACCGGTGCGACCACCGCCTCCGGCGCGACGGTCGAGCAGCTCAAGTTCTGGCACCTGCTGAGCGGGGGCGACGGCGTGAAGATGTCCGCCCTCGTCGACCAGGCCAACGAGCAGAACCCCGAGTTCCACGCGACGCAGACCGTGCTCGCCTGGGGCACGCCGTACTACACGAAGCTCGCCATGGCGTCGGCCGGCGGCCGCGCCCCGGACGTCGCGATCATGCACGCGTCACGGGTGCCCGGCTACGCGCCCGGCGGCCTGCTCGACGCGTGGGACGTCGAGAAGCTCGCCTCGTACGGCCTCCGAGAAGAGGACTTCGCACCGGCGGTCTGGAAGGCCGGGTTCAGCGGCGACCAGCTGTACTCGGTCGCGCTCGACTCGCACCCGTTCATCCTGCTGTACAACACCGACATCGCCGCCCAGGCCGGCGTCCTCGGCCCCGACGGGCAGCTCGCCGAGATGACGAGCCCTGAGCAGTTCCTCGAGGTCGCGACCGCGATGCAGGCCGTCACCGGCAAGCACGGCGCCTCGTGGGGGTACCTCAACGACGGCGCCCAGCTCTGGCGCATGTTCTACACGTTCTACAAGCAGCAGGGCGCCGACATGGAGCTCCGCGAGGGCGGGACCGTCGAGTACGACGAGGAGGCGGCCGTCACCGCCCTCGAGTTCATGCAGCAGATGACCGACGGCACCGTGATGGCCGAGGCGAGCGACATCCAGTCGGGCATCGCCGAGTTCGTCTCGGGCGAGAGCGGCATGCTCTTCACCGGCGTGTGGGAGGTGCCGAGCGCCGCCGCGTCGGGCATCCCCTACGACGCGAGCATCATCCCCACGTTGTTCGGCACCCCCGCTGTCTACGCGGACTCGCACGCGTTCGTGCTGCCCCGGCAGAGCACCGTCGACGAGACGAAGCGCGAGGACGTGTACAAGATGGTCTCGACCATCCTCAAGGACTCGATCTCGTGGGCCGAGGCCGGGCACATCCCCGCGTACGGGCCCGTGGTCGACAGCAGCGAGTACGCCGACCTGATCCCCCAGGCGCACTACGCCGAGGCGGCCGAGTACCTGAACTACGACCCGCCCGCCTGGTTCACCGGCTCGGGATCGGACTTCCAGACGTACTTCCTCGACAGCATCCAGTCCGTCGTCCTCGCCAAGGACGACGCGGCGACGGGCATGAAGCGGTTCGTCGACCGGGTGAACACGCAGCTCGGCCGCCCCGCCCCGGTGTGAGCCGAGCCGCTCCTCCTCCCCCTCCCTGACGACCCAGCCCTGCACGACGACGAAGGAGTCGATCTGTGACGACCACGACGGTCACGACCCCGGCAGCCCCCGCCGACCGGAGCCCTGCCACCACCGGCAGCCGCGCCCGCGCCGGCGGCACCGGCGGCGGGACGACCACCCGCCTGCGCCCCGGCGCCCACAAGGAGAACCGCATCGGCTGGGGCTTCGCCGCCCCGTTCACGATCCTGTTCGCCCTGTTCCTCGTCTGGCCCCTCCTGCACGGCCTCTACCTGAGCTTCACCGGGCAGAGCCTGACGGGCCAGGGCGGCGAGCTGATCGGCTTCGCCAACTACGCCGAGGCCTTCGCGGACGGCGCCATGTGGCGCTCGATGCTCAACACGTTCTGGTTCACGATCCTCAGCACGATCCCGCTGGTCGCGGTCGCGCTCGTGCTCGCGCTGCTGGTCAACACGGGCCTGCCGGGCCAGTGGCTCTGGCGGCTCAGCTTCTTCCTGCCGTACCTGCTGGCGTCGACCGTCGTCTCGCTGTTCTGGATCCAGCTCTACAGCCCGACCCTCGGCCCGATCAACAACGTGCTCGCCACGCTCGGGCTGCCGCAGCCCGCCTGGCTGCAGGACCCGGACACGGCCATGATCGCCGTCGTCGCCACGACGGTCTGGTGGACCGTCGGCTTCAACTTCCTGCTGTACCTCGCGGCCCTGCAGAACATCCCCGACCAGCAGTACGAGGCGGCCTCGCTCGACGGCGCCGGCCGCTGGCGCTCGCTCTGGTCGATCACGATCCCGCAGCTCGGCCCGACCACCGGCCTCATCGTGATCCTGCAGGTGCTCGCGTCGCTCAAGGTCTTCGACCAGATCTACCAGATGACCAACGGCGGGCCGGCGGGCACCACGCGGTCCACCGTCCAGTACATCTTCGAGTCGGGCTTCACCGGCTACCGCTTCGGCTACTCCAGCGCCATCTCGTACATCTTCTTCGCCGTGATCGTGGTCATCTCGATCGCCCAGTTCTCGATCACGGCCCGCAACCGCAAGGGAGCCCAGCGATGACCGCACCTGCCGTCGCCCCTGCCGCAACGCCCGGCGGCGACCTGCGAGCCCCCACCGCCGAGCGCGTCCGAGGTGCCAGCCGAGGAGGCGGCAGCCACGGCCACGCACCCGGCAAGCAGCGCTTCGGCGTCATGGGCGTGCTCAGCATCGTCGTCCTCGTCGTGCTGGCCGTGCTCTGGCTGCTGCCGTTCCTCTGGTCGCTGGCCACGTCGTTCAAGAGCGAGGCCGACGCGGCCGCGACGCCGCAGACCTGGCTGCCCGCGGGCGGCTTCACGCTGCAGGCCTACCGGGCGATCCTCGAGCAGGGCAACATCCCGACCTGGCTGTTCAACAGCCTTCTGACCTCGATCGTCATCACGCTGATCGTCGTCGCGACCTCGGCCCTCGTGGCCTACGCGTTCTCGCGGCTCGACTTCCGCGGCAAGAAGTGGCTCTACGTGGCGACGATCGCGTCGATCATCATCCCGCCGCAGGTGCTGATCGTGCCGCTGTTCTACCAGATGCTCGCCTTCGACATGGTCGACACGTACTGGGGCATCATCCTCCCGCAGGCCATCGCGCCCGCCATGGTGTTCGTGCTCAAGAAGTTCTTCGACCAGGTGCCGATCGAGCTCGAGGACGCGGCCCGGGTCGACGGCGCCGGGCGCATACGGGTCTTCTTCACGATCCTGCTGCCCCTGTCGCGCCCCATCCTCGGAGCGGTGTCGATCTTCGTGTTCATCGGCGCGTGGAACAACTTCCTCTGGCCCTTCATCGTCACCAACGACGCGTCGCTGCTCACGCTGCCCGTCGGCCTGCAGACCATCAAGAGCGCCTACGGCATCCAGTACGCGCAGAACATGGCCGCGGCGATCCTGGCGGCGCTCCCGCTCATCCTGGTGTTCCTGTTCTTCCAGAGGCAGATCATCAAGGGCATCTCGACCACCGGCTTCGGGGGGCAGTAGCGACCCGCGCCTCCTCGACCCGCACCTCCTCACCGACCGACCACCCGCCAGCACGCCGCTCCCCCTCTACCTAGGAGAACCATGACCACCGCCCGCATCACCGTCGACCGCGAGTTCACGATCGGCACCGTGCCGCGCCGCCTGTTCGGCTCGTTCGTCGAGCACATGGGCCGGTGCGTGTACACCGGCATCTACGAGCCCGGCCACGAGACCGCCGACGAGAAGGGCTTCCGTCGCGACGTCCTCGCCCTCACCAAGGAGCTCGGCGCGACCGTCGTCCGCTACCCCGGCGGCAACTTCGTCTCCGGCTACAACTGGGAGGACGGCGTCGGACCGGTCGACCAGCGCCCCCGCCGCCTCGACGGCGCGTGGCACACCGTCGAGTCGAACGCGTTCGGCCTGCACGAGTTCGTCGAGTGGTCGAAGCTCGCCGAGGTCGAGGTGATGGAGGCCGTCAACCTCGGCACCCGCGGCGTCGACGCGGCCCGCGAGCTCGTCGAGTACGCGAACCACCCCGGCGGCACGGCCCTCAGCGACCGCCGCATCGCCAACGGCGCGGCCGACCCGTTCGACATCAAGCTCTGGTGCCTCGGCAACGAGCTCGACGGCCCCTGGCAGATCGGCCACAAGACGGCCACCGAGTACGGCCGCCTCGCCCAGGAGGCCGCCAAGGCCATGAAATTCGTCGACCCGAGCATCGAGCTCGTCGCGGTCGGCAGCTCGGGCCGCGGCATGCCGACCTTCGGCACGTGGGAGCACGAGGTGCTCACCCACGCCTACGACGAGGTCGACTACGTCTCGATGCACGCCTACTACCAGGAGCACGACGGCGACGCGACGAGCTTCCTCGCGACGGCGGTCGACATGGACGCCTTCATCGAGGAGGTCGTCTCGACGATCGACGGCGTCAAGGCCGCCGGCAAGCACGACAAGCAGGTGCACATCTCGTTCGACGAGTGGAACGTCTGGTACCAGACGGGCCTCGACACCGACGACCAGCCGCACAACGTCTCGAAGGGCTGGGTCGAGCACCCGCGCCTCATCGAGGACCAGTACAACGTGACCGACGCGGTCGTCGTCGGCACGTTCCTCAACTCGCTGCTGCGCCACGGCGACCGCGTCAAGATCGCCAACCAGGCCCAGCTCGTCAACGTGATCGCCCCGATCCGCAGCGAGCAGGGCGGGCCCGCCTGGCGCCAGACGATCTTCTGGCCGTTCGCCCGCATGGCGGCGCTGGCCCAGGGCGAGATCCTCCGCACGCAGGTCACCAGCGACAAGATCGACACCCCCAAGTACGGAGACGCCGACCTCGTCGACGTCAGCTCGACGTGGGACGAGGAGACGGGGCGCATCGCGTTCTTCCTCGCCAACCGCGGGCTGGAGGAGGCGGCGGACGTCGAGCTCGTCCTCCGTGGCTTCGCGGACGGCCGGGTCGTCCGTGCCGAGGTGCTGGCGGTGCCGGAGGGCGGCGACCGCTTCACCGCCAACACCGTCGAGGCGCAGGACGCGGTCGGCCTCGTGCCGCTCGACGGCGTCACGGTCGACGGCGGCAGCGTCCGCCTGACGCTGCCCGCCCTGTCGTGGGCGGTCGTCGAGCTCGAGGTCGCGAAGGCCTGAGTCGCACCGCAGGGGGATCCCTCTCAAATTTGAGAGGGATCCCCCTGTCGTCAGCCGCAGCACCGGCGTCCTTGACCGCTCGGGACGCCGATGTGTCTCGCTTTCCGGTGCGGCCGCCCAGCCCCGGGCGCGCGCGGCCTACTTCTTGCGCCGCGGGAACAGCCGCGAGATCGAGTCGCGCACCGACTCCTCGATCGTGTCGCTGAACGAGTTCGAGAACGACAGCGAGTCGCCCGCCGCGGACGACGCGGTCATCGACGCGATCACGCTCTGGCCGTGGTGCGCGCGGGCCTCGCGCGTGGTCGGGAAGCCGAGTCCCTGGGCGGCGGCGAGGCGCTCCAGGAGGCCGACCCGCTCCTCCTCGGTGCGCCCGGTCGCGGCGGCGAGCTCGCGTACCGCGTCGTCGTCGACCCCGTCGGCGACCCACTGAGCGGCACGGCGCGGCAGCTCGCCGGCAGCGAGCATGCCGATGACGCGCTTGGCCTCGTCGTCGCGGATCTCGGCACGGGCGACGGCGACGTCTCGGGGCGTGGTCTCGGGAGTCGGGGTCTCGTCAGGCACGCTCCACCCTAAGCACACGATGCCGAGGGCCACCTCCCCCAGAGCGGGACGTCAGCTGTAGAGCCGGACCGGCGTCGCGTCCTGGGCGGTCGGCGTCGGGAGCGCGTCGAGCTCGTCGCCCACGCCGCTGACGGCACGCTCGATGCGACGCTTCTCGTCGACGCTCGACCGGATCAGGGGCAGGCCCCGGGCGATCGCGGCCCGGATGCGCTCCTGCAGCAGCGGCGCCGTCACGCGGCGATCGGTGAAGTCGCTGGCGTGCGCGTAGACGCCGAGGGGCAGCGTCAGCGCCTGGAAGAAGCCGAACAGCGGCCGCAGCGAGTGCTCGAGGATCAGCGCGTGCCTCTCGCTGCCGCCCGTCGCCGCGAGCAGCACCGGCACGTCGACCAGCGCGTACTGCTCGACGAAGTCGAAGAAGTGCTTGAAGAGCCCCGTGAAGGAGGCGCGGTAGACCGGCGAGGCCGCGATCAGCAGGTCGGCCCCCTCGACGGCACGGAGCTCGCGCTCGACCCGTTCGTCGAGCTGGTCGCGGGTCAGCGCGCCGGCGAAGAGCGGCCCGAGCTCGCTCACCCGGATCACGTGCCGCTCGATCGGCAGCACGAGGGCGAGCTCGTCGAGGACGGCGTCGACGAGCGCGTCCGTCTTCGAGGGCGAGCTCAGCGTGCCCGACACGGCGACGACACGGAGCGGCTGCGGAGGTGTCTGCGTCATGCAGCCATGGTGCTCCGGAGGCGGCGCGTAACGAAGCCGTGTGACGCCGTGAGTCATGCGACAGTGGTCGCGTGAACCCGACCATGCACGCGCACGGCTTCGATCCGGCCGACCCCCTCAGCACCCTCGCCTCCTCGTTCGGCCAGGCGGCGGACGTCTACGAACGCGGCCGCCCCTCCTACCCGGTCGAGGCGGTCGAGTGGCTGCTGCCGCAGGGCGCCCGGCACGTCGTCGACCTCGGCGCGGGCACCGGCAAGCTGACCCGCGTGCTGCTGCCGCGCGTCGAGCAGGTGACCGCGGTCGAGCCGAGCGACGGCATGCGGGCGGCGCTCGAACGGGCCGTCCCCGAGGCGCGGTCGCTCGCCGGGTCGGCCGAGTCCATGCCGCTCGACGACGCCTCGGCCGACGCCGTCTTCGTGGCGCAGGCCTGGCACTGGGTCGACCCGCGGGCCGCCGTCCCCGAGGTCGCCCGTGTGCTGCGGCCCGGCGGCACGCTCGCCCTGCTCTGGAACATCCGCGACGAGACGGTGCCCTGGCTCGCCGAGCTGTCGCAGGTGATGCACTCCCCCGCCGAGCGCGACATGTCGTCCGACGCGCCCACGGTCGGCGAGCCCTTCGCCCCGATCGAGCGCCGCGACTTCCCGTGGGTGCACGAGCTCGGCCGCGACGAGCTGCTCGCCATGATCGCGTCGCGCAGCTACGTCATCACGCTGTCCGAGGACGACCGCGCCCAGGTGCTCCGCGACGTGGGCCAGCTCTTCGACACGCACCCCGACACCCGTCGCGCCGAGGTGGTCCGCCTGCCGTACGTGACCCGGGCCAGCCGGGCGGTGCTGCCCGGCTGAGCGACGGGCCCTACGGTGGGGGCATGCAGCAGGAGGCGCGACTCGTCACCGTCGACCGGGCCTGGTCGGGCAGGTGGCACGGCCCGAGCGTCGTGCGCGTGTCGCCGACCGCGATCCACCTCGTCGGGGCGGTCGACGCCGGCCACGGCGCGGACGCCGCCCTGCCGCACCTGCCCGGCACGCTGTTCTCCCCGTTCACCGACTCGCACGTGCACCTCGGCCTGATCGAGCCCGAGCAGCTCGTGCGGGGCGGCATCGGCCGGGTGCTCGACCTCGGCTGGAGCCCCGACGTCGCCGCGCTCTGGCCCGAACGGGGCCGGGTCGACGCCGGCTGGCCCGAGGTGCAGGTCGCGGGCGGCCTCCTCTGCCCTCCCGGCGGCTACCCGTCGCGAGCGGGCTGGGCGCCCGACGACGCGTCCGTCGCCGTGGCCGACGCCGCCGACGCCGAGCGGGCCGTCGTGCGGATGCGCGACCTCGGCGCCTCCGTCGTCAAGCTCACCCTCAACAGCGACGTCGGGCCCGTCCTCGACGACGACGTGCTGCGGGCGATCGCGGTCGCGGCCGACCGGGTCGGGCTGCTGACCGTGGCGCACGTGCAGGGCCACGGGCAGGTGCGCCGCGCGCTCGACGCCGGACTGCTCCGGTTCGCGCACGCCCCGTTCAGCGAGCTGCTGCCCGACGACCTGCTCGACCGCGCGGCCGACGGCACGTGGATCAGCACGCTCGACATCCACCGCGGAGACGAGGCGCAGGAGGTGGCGATCACGAACCTGCGCGGGTTCCGCGAGCGGGGCGGCCACGTCCTCTACGGCACCGACCTCGGCAACGGCGACCTGCCCGCCGGGGTGAACGAGCGAGAGCTGCGGGCGCTGCAGCGCGCCGGCCTCGGCCGCGAGGCGCTGCTCGCCGCCCTCGGCAGCGACGACTCGCTCGACGCGGGGCAGGACGGCGCACACTGGACACCGCGCGCGTCGTGGG
>NZ_CAUPYL010000023.1:0-24254 GCF_963515265.1 uncultured Frigoribacterium sp. | reverse complement strand
ACGCTCACGTCGACGCTCCCGGTCACGCCGACTACATCAAGAACATGATCACCGGCGCGGCTCAGATGGACGGCGCGATCCTCGTGGTCGCCGCCACCGACGGTCCGATGCCCCAGACGCGTGAGCACGTCCTGCTCGCCCGCCAGGTCGGCGTGCCCTACATCGTCGTGGCCCTCAACAAGTCCGACATGGTCGACGACGAGGAGATCCTCGAGCTCGTCGAGATCGAGGTGCGCGAGCTCCTCTCCAGCCAGGACTTCGACGGCGACAACGCCCCCGTCGTTCAGGTCTCCGCTCTCAAGGCCCTCGAGGGCGACGAGAAGTGGGCCGCCACGGTCGCCGACCTGATGGACCAGGTCGACGAGAACGTCCCCGAGCCCGTCCGTGCCACGGACCAGCCCTTCCTCATGCCCGTCGAGGACGTCTTCACGATCACCGGTCGTGGAACCGTCATCACCGGTCGTGTCGAGCGCGGCATCCTGAAGCCGAACGACGAGGTCGAGATCGTCGGCATCAAGGAGAAGTCGTCCAAGACGACCGTCACCGCCATCGAGATGTTCCGCAAGACCCTCGACGACGCGCGCGCCGGTGAGAACGTCGGACTCCTCCTCCGCGGCACCAAGCGCGAGGACGTCGAGCGCGGCCAGGTCGTGGTCAAGCCCGGCTCGATCACGCCCCACACCGAGTTCGAGGCGAACGTCTACATCCTCTCGAAGGACGAGGGCGGCCGTCACAACCCGTTCTACGCGAACTACCGCCCGCAGTTCTACTTCCGCACCACCGACGTCACGGGTGTCATCACACTGCCCGAGGGCACCGAGATGGTCATGCCCGGCGACACGACTGAGATCACCGTCCAGCTGATCCAGCCCATCGCCATGGAAGAGGGCCTGCGCTTCGCCATCCGCGAGGGTGGCCGCACGGTCGGTGCCGGCACGGTCGTCAAGATCATCAAGTAGCACCAGTCGCACCAGCACCACCTGAACACCCGAGAGGGGTCGGGCCCGGAAGGGCTCGGCCCCTCTCGTCGTGTCCCGGGGAGGAACGAAAGCGTGCGTCGATCGCTCTTTCGCGGCAGAGTGGTCGCGAGCCGGAGACGCCGGCCAGAGGAGGCGAACCATGGCAGGCTTCGACGACATCACCAAGAAGGCCCAGCAGTTCCTGAAGGACGGCAAGGTCCAGGACGCCCTGAAGAGCGAGAAGGCCGAGGGCGTCAGCGACAAGATCCTCGACGCCGTCGCCGGTGCTGCCGACAAGGCAACCGGGGGCAAGCACAGCGACAAGATCGCCCAGGCGAAGGAGCAGGCCGACAAGAGGATCGGCGACCAGTAGCCCCGTCGATGCGCGACGCCTCGTTCCCTCGGGACGGGGCGTCGCCTGTACCCCGGCCCACCGCGGACCAGGCCCACGGTGGTTCGATCGACGGATGCCGCGCCTCCGAAGGACGAACTCGAGCTCCCCGGGCCTCACCCGTGTCCCGAGCGGCGCCGGTTTCTCGTACCGTCACGCGGACGGCTCCACCGTGACCGATCCTGAGCTCCGTGAGCGGTGCGAGCACCTCGGCATCCCGCCTGCCTGGACGGACGTCTGGATCGCCCCCTACGCCAACGGGCACATCCAGGCGACGGGCGTCGACGGCGCCGGGCGGCGCCAGTACATCTACCACCCGACCTGGCGTGAGCAGAAGGACCGTCTCAAGTTCGACCGCGCCCTCGCCCTGGCCGAGTCCCTCCCCGCGGCGCGACGCCTCGTGACCCGCGACCTGCGCCTCGACGAGCCGGTGCGCGACCGAGCCCTCGCCGCAGCGTTCCGCATGCTCGACACCGGCTCCCTTCGGGTCGGGTCGGAGCGGTACGCCGAGCAGCACGGCAGCCACGGCCTCTCCACGTTGCTGTGCGCTCACGCCAAGGTGTCCGGCGACGTGGTCTCGCTCGCCTTCCCGGGCAAGAGCGGCCAGGACTGGGACTCCCAGATCCGCGACCCCGACCTCGCGACGGTGGTGCGCGGGTACAAGCAGCGCGGCGGACGGTCGCGGCTGCTCGCCTGGCGTCCCGAGGCGGGCTCGCCCTGGCGACCCCTGCACGCCTCCGAGATCAACGAGTACGTGAAGCTCCGCGCCGGGGACGACTTCACGGCCAAGGACTTCCGCACCCTGCACGGCACGGTCGCCGCCGCGGTCAGCCTCGCGAGGACGGGCCCACAGGCGGGAGCCGGCAAGCGCAAGGCTGCGGTGTCGCAGGCCATGCGCGACGCGGCCGACGTCCTCGGCAACACCCCGTCCGTCGCCCGCTCGTCGTACGTCGACCCCCGTCTCGTCGACGCCTACCTGCACGGCGAGACCATCGATCCCGGCCGCCTGGGGTCGGCGGAGTCCGAGGTGCGGTCGCTGCTCTTCCGATGACCCGGGGACGAGGAGGCGCCCCGCCGTCCCACGGGCGGTCGCGAGCGGGTGGCCCCATGACGTACCGTAGAGGGTTGCGTCCGTTCGAGTCGGGCGCTCGAGAGGACCAACTGCAGTGACTGACGAGTGCATCCACGGTTTCGAGCGAGAGCTGTGCGACATCTGCGCACCGCGCAAGCGGGAGCCCCTGCTCGACGCTGACGGGCAGGCACGGACGCTGGTCACCAAGCGCCGCGCGCCCTCGCGCAAGCCCGAGTCGCTGCGCAGCACGCCGGCCCTGGCCCGTGACTCCGCCGCCGTGGCCGTGGCGGCGCAGTCCGCCGCTCGCGTCGCGCCCGCGTTCGAGGCGCAGCGCGTCTACCACTGGACCCACGTGAGCAACCTGCCGGCCGTGTTCGCCGCCGGCGAGCTCGTCCCCGCCGCCGAGGCGGCCCCCGTCCTCGACGTGAGCTCCGAGGCGACGCGTGCCCTCCGCGCCTCCGTGACGACCGCCTCCGGTGCCGCCGTGGCCGCGCACGTGCCCTTCTCCCTCTCGCCGCACGCCTCCGCGTGGGAGGTCCTCCGCTCGGGCGCCGAGGGCTACGAGTGGTCCGACGCCGCCCGCAGCGCCAAGGCCACCGACTTCGTCATGCTCGTCGTGCCCGTGACCGCGCTGGAGGACGACTTCGTCGTCACCGAGCGCGACGCCGCCGTGCAGGGGGTCCGCTCGGCGGCCGGCGTCGACGCCGCCTCCTCGATGGTGCGCCGCTTCTCGCTCGCCGACCCCGACCTGCTCGAGCCCGAGGTGCTCGTCCCGCACGCCGTCCCGCTCGACTCCGTGATGCTGATCGGCGTCCCGAACGACAAGATGCGCGACCGGGTCAAGCAGCTGCTGGTCGAGGCCGGGGGCGCGGCCCCTCGTGTGGCGGTCTACCCGCCGTGGTTCCGCCCCGCCGAGACGGCCTGAGGCGGCCTGAAGATGAGTCGAGGGGGCCCGTACGGCCCCCTCGAGAACGCGGCCGACATCCGCGACACGCCCGGGTTGCAGCTTGTGCCCAGGTGTGGCAAAATCGTCTAGTTCAACATTCCGAGCTCGCCGTGCGCGAGTGCCGGATCACTGCCAGGCAGTGCACAGGCGCAAGACGTCTGGGCCGCGGGTAGCAGGACACATCTCACACAGGAACACCGCCAGGGCCGAGCTCTGAGCGACGGTGGACACGATGATGACCTCCCCGAGGTCCTCTCGCGCGGAAACCGTCGAACGGCCGCCCGCATCGTTCCCGAGATGGCTTGACACCAGAACAGCGGTACGCGAGGGCGACAGCCCTCGGAGATCGTGTAGAGCCAGATGTTCGCCCAGCGAACAGCGTCAGGCGGCCCCCGAGGTGCGCGACGTCCGAACGAGAGAGAGTCACACATGGCGGGACAGAAGATCCGCATCCGGCTGAAGTCGTACGACCACGAGGTCATCGACACCTCCGCGCGAAAGATCGTCGACACGGTCACCCGCGCGGGCGCCACGGTGGTCGGCCCCGTGCCGCTGCCGACCGAGAAGAACGTGGTCGTCGTGATCCGTTCGCCCCACAAGTACAAGGACTCGCGCGAGCACTTCGAGAAGCGCACGCACAAGCGCCTCATCGACATCGTCGACCCGACGCCCAAGGCAGTCGACTCGCTCATGCGCCTCGACCTCCCGGCCGACGTCAACATCGAGATCAAGCTCTAGGGGAGGCGACCATGACCATCAGCAGCACCAAGAACGTCAAGGGCCTCCTGGGCAAGAAGCTCGGCATGACCCAGGTCTGGGACGAGAACAACAAGCTCGTCCCCGTCACCGTCGTGGAGATCGCTCCCAACGTCGTGACCCAGATCCGCTCGCTCGAGAAGGACGGCTACAGCGCCGTCCAGATCGCCGCCGGCCCCATCGACCCCCGCAAGTCGAACAAGCCCGCCACGGGCCACTTCGACGCCGCGGGCGTCACGCCCCGCCGTCACCTCACCGAGGTCCGCACCGCCGACGCCGCCGAGTACGCACTCGGCCAGGAGCTCACGGCCGCGACCTTCGAGGCCGGCCAGAAGGTCGACGTCGTCGGCACCTCCAAGGGCAAGGGCTTCGCCGGTGTCATGAAGCGTCACAACTTCAAGGGCGTCAGCGCCTCGCACGGTGCGCACCGCAACCACCGCAAGCCCGGCTCGATCGGTGCTTCGTCGACCCCCAGCCGTGTCTTCAAGGGCATGCGCATGGCCGGTCGCATGGGTGGGGACCGCGTCACCATCCTCAACCTCACGGTGCACGCCGTCGACGCCGAGAAGGGTCTGCTGCTCGTCAAGGGCGCCGTCCCCGGCGCTCGTGGCCGCATCGTCTTCGTCCGCACCGCCGTGAAGGGGAAGTAGCTCATGGCCACCATCAACGCAACGGCCACCTCGGTGGACGTCCTCGACGCCAAGGGCGTGAAGACCAGCACGGTCGAGCTGCCCGGCGAGATCTTCGACGTCGTCACGAACGTGCCGCTCATCCACCAGGTCGTCGTCGCCCAGCAGGCAGCCGCTCGCCAGGGCACGCACAAGACCAAGCGTCGCGGCGAGGTCTCCGGCGCCGGCCGCAAGCCGTTCAAGCAGAAGGGCACCGGCCGCGCTCGTCAGGGCTCGATCCGTGCTCCCCAGATGACCGGCGGTGGCATCGTCCACGGTCCGCAGCCGCGTGACTACTCGCAGCGCACCCCCAAGAAGATGATCGCCGCCGCTCTGCTCGGCGCTCTGTCCGACCGTGCCCGCGGTGCTCGCGTGCACGTCGTCGAGGGCTTCGTCGCCGACACGGTGTCGACCAAGGTCGCACTCGAGCTGCTGTCGACGATCTCGTCGAGCAAGCACGTCCTGGTCGTCATCGACCGCGACGACGCGCTCACCCGCAAGAGCGTCAACAACGTGCCCACGGTCCACGTGATCACGTTCGACCAGCTCAACGCCTACGACGTCCTCGTCAGCGACGACATCGTCTTCACGAAGAGCGCCTTCGACGGCTTCGTCGCCTCGAAGAGCAAGAAGGAGGCCACCGCATGAGCGGCTACGGCAAGGACCCCCGCGACGTCATCATCGCGCCCGTCGTCTCCGAGAAGAGCTACTCCCTGATCGATCAGGGCAAGTACACCTTCATCGTCGACCCGCGGTCGAACAAGACCGAGATCAAGCTCGCGATCGAGAAGATCTTCGACGTCAAGGTCGACAGCATCAACACGTTGAACCGCGTCGGCAAGACCCGTCGCACCCGCTTCGGCACCGGCAAGCGCAAGGACACCAAGCGCGCCATCGTGACGCTCAAGTCGGGCTCCATCGACATCTTCACGGCTGTCGGCTAGGGCCCGGAGGGAAAACAAAATGGCTATTCGTAAGTACAAGCCCACGACTCCTGGTCGTCGCGGTTCGTCGGTCGCCGACTTCGCGGAGATCACGCGTTCCACCCCCGAGAAGTCGCTGCTCCGTCCGCTCTCCAAGAGCGGCGGCCGCAACAACGCCGGTCGGATCACGACGCGTCACATCGGTGGTGGCCACAAGCGCCAGTACCGCGTGATCGACTTCCGTCGCAACGACAAGGACGGCGTCAACGCCAAGGTCGCTCACATCGAGTACGACCCCAACCGCACGGCGCGCATCGCGCTCCTGCACTTCGTCGACGGCTCGAAGCGCTACATCATCGCGCCGAACAAGCTGTCGCAGGGCGACATCGTCGAGTCGGGTCCCGGCGCTGACATCAAGCCCGGCAACAACCTGCCGCTCAAGAACATCCCGGTCGGAACCATCATCCACGCGATCGAGCTCAAGCCCGGCGGCGGCGCGAAGATGGCCCGCTCTGCTGGTGCCTCGGTGCGTCTCGTCGCCAAGGACGGCCCCTACGCGCAGCTCCGCCTGCCGTCGGGCGAGGTCCGCAACGTCGACGCACGCTGCCGCGCCACCATCGGCGAGGTCGGCAACGCCGAGCAGTCGAACATCAACTGGGGCAAGGCCGGCCGCATGCGCTGGAAGGGCGTCCGCCCGACCGTCCGTGGTGTCGCCATGAACCCCGTCGACCACCCGCACGGTGGTGGTGAGGGCAAGACCTCCGGTGGACGCCACCCGGTCAGCCCGTGGGGCCAGAAAGAGGGCCGCACGCGCCACCCCAACAAGGAGAGCGACAAGCTCATCGTCCGCCGTCGTAACGCTGGCAAGAAGCGTAAGTAGGAGTTGTAGAAGATGCCACGCAGTCTTAAGAAGGGCCCCTTCGTCGATGACCACCTGCTTCGCAAGGTCGTCACGCAGAACGAGGCCAACACCAAGAACGTCATCAAGACCTGGTCGCGCCGATCGATGATCGTCCCCAACATGCTGGGACACACCATCGCCGTGCACGACGGGCGCAAGCACATCCCCGTGTTCGTGACCGAGAGCATGATCGGCCACAAGCTCGGCGAGTTCGCGCCCACCCGCACCTTCCGCGGCCACGTGAAGGACGACAAGAAGGGTCGTCGCCGCTAACGCGGCGACGTAAGGAGGAGAGAAATGGTGGAGTCGATCGCACGCGTGCGTCACATCCGCGTCACCCCCATGAAGGCCCGTCGCGTCGTCAACCTGATCCGCGGCAAGCAGGCCCTCGAGGCCCTGGCCATCCTGAAGTTCGCGCCCCAGGGCGCCAGCGAGCCCGTCTACAAGCTCGTCGCGTCGGCCATGGCCAACGCACGTGTCAAGGCGGACAAGGACAACAGCTACCTGGACGAGCAGGACCTCTACGTGAGCCGTGCATTCGTCGACCAGGGCGCGACCCTCAAGCGGTTCCAGCCGCGTGCCCAGGGGCGTGCCTTCCAGATCCTGAAGCGCACCAGCCACATCACGATCGTCCTCGCGACGCCGGATGAGGTCGAGGCTGCCGCTGCTACGAAGAAGGCGAGCAAGTAATGGGCCAGAAAGTCAACCCGTACGGCTTCCGTCTGGGCATCACCACCGACCACGTGTCGCGGTGGTTCACCGACAGCACCAAGGCCGGTCAGCGCTACAGCGACTACGTCGCCGAGGACATCAAGATCCGCACGCTGCTCAAGACCTCGCTCGACCGCGCCGGCGTGGCCAAGATCGAGATCGAGCGCACCCGTGACCGCGTCCGCGTCGACATCCACACGGCCCGTCCGGGCATCGTGATCGGGCGTCGCGGCGCCGAGGCCGAGCGCATCCGCGGCGACCTCGAGAAGCTCACGAGCAAGCAGATCCAGCTGAACATCCTCGAGGTCAAGAACCCCGAGGCCGAGGCTCAGCTCGTCGCGCAGGGCATCGCCGAGCAGCTCGCTGCTCGTGTGGCGTTCCGTCGTGCGATGCGCAAGGGCCTCCAGGGCGCCCAGCGCGCCGGCGCCAAGGGCGTCCGGATCCAGGTCTCGGGTCGCCTCGGCGGCGCCGAGATGAGCCGCTCGGAGTTCTACCGCGAGGGCCGCGTGCCCCTGCACACCCTCCGCGCCAACATCGACTACGGCTTCTACGAGGCCAAGACCACCTTCGGTCGCATCGGTGTCAAGGTCTGGATCTACAAGGGCGACATCACCAACAAGGAGCTCGCGCGCGAGCAGGCGAACCAGAAGTCGTCTCGCCCCGAGCGCCGCAACGACCGTGACGGTGCACGTCGCGGGGGCAGCGACCGCGCCCCCCGCGAGCAGAAGGCACCCGCCACCACAGGAGCTGAGGCGTAACCATGCTTATCCCCCGTCGTGTCAAGCACCGCAAGCAGCACCACCCCGGCCGTAGCGGCCAGGCCACTGGTGGCACCAAGGTCAGCTTCGGTGAGTACGGCATCCAGGCACTCACGCCCGCTTACGTGACCAACCGTCAGATCGAGTCCGCTCGTATCGCGATGACGCGTCACATCAAGCGTGGCGGCAAGGTCTGGATCAACATCTACCCCGACCGTCCCCTCACGAAGAAGCCCGCCGAGACCCGCATGGGTTCCGGCAAGGGCTCGCCCGAGTGGTGGGTCGCCAACGTCAAGCCGGGTCGCGTGCTCTTCGAGCTCAGCGGCGTCAGCGAGGAGATCGCCAAGGAGGCGCTCACTCGTGCAATCCACAAGCTGCCCCTCAAGGCACGCATCATCAAGCGCGAGGAGGGCGACGCATAATGGCGATCGGTTCCAAGGAGCTCCGTCCTGTCGAGCTCGACACATTCGAAGACGAGCGTCTCGTCGACGAGCTGAAGAAGGCCAAGGAAGAGCTGTTCAACCTGCGCTTCCAGTCGGCCACCGGCCAGCTCGAGAACCACGGCCGCGTGCGTGCCGTGAAGCGCGACATCGCTCGCATCTACACGGTCCTGCGTGAGCGCGAGCTCGGCATCCGTGCCACCCCCGCCCCGGTCGAGGCCGCCCCCAAGGCGACCAAGAAGTCGACCAAGAAGGCTGCCGCCGCCGACGAGGCGCCCGCCGCCGACACCGTCGAGACTGCCGAGGAGAAGTAATGGCCACCGAGAACAAGACCGAGGTCGACTCGGCAGCCGTCGAGGTCCGCGGCTACCGCAAGACCCGTCGCGGCTACGTGACCAGCGACAAGATGGACAAGACCATCGTCGTCGAGGTCGAGGACCGCGTGAAGCACCCCCTGTACGGCAAGGTCATCCGCCGCACCTCCAAGGTGAAGGTCCACGACGAGGCCAACGCGGCCGGCGTCGGCGACCTCGTCGTGATCAGCGAGACCCGTCCGCTCAGCGCCACCAAGCGCTGGCGCCTGGTCGAGATCCTCGAGAGGGCGAAGTAGGCCTCGCGGTCTGCTCGCGTAGAAGGAGACAGAAGTGATTCAGCAGGAATCCCGCCTCAAGATCGCCGACAACACCGGCGCCAAGGAGATCCTCACCATCCGCGTCCTCGGTGGCTCCGGCCGTCGTTACGCCGGACTCGGTGACGTGATCGTGGCGACCGTCAAGGACGCGATCCCCGGCGGCAACGTCAAGAAGGGTGACGTCGTCAAGGCCGTCATCGTTCGCACCAAGAAGGAGGTCCGTCGTCCGGACGGCTCCTACATCAAGTTCGACGAGAACGCCGCAGTGATCCTGAAGGCCGATGGCGACCCCCGTGGCACGCGCATCTTCGGACCGGTCGGTCGCGAGCTTCGCGACAAGAAGTTCATGAAGATCATCTCGCTGGCGCCGGAGGTTATCTAAGTCATGGCAAACATCAAGAAGGGTGACCTCGTGCAGGTCATCACCGGGGCGACCCAGGCCCGCGGCGGCGACCGCGGCAAGCAGGGCAAGGTCCTCGAGGTCCTCGTCGAGCGCAACCGCGTCGTGGTCGAGGGCATCAACCTGGTCACGAAGCACGTGCGCGTCGGCCAGACGCAGCGCGGCACCAAGACCGGTGGCATCGAGACGCACGAGGCCCCCCTCCACGTCTCGAACGTCGCCATCGTCGACCCCAAGACCAAGAAGCCGACCCGCGTCGGCTTCCGCGAAGAGACGGTCACGAAGAACGGCGTCACCAAGACCGTCCGCGTCCGCTACGCCAAGGCGTCGGGAGAGAACCTCTGATGACTGACACCACCACGAGCACGCCGGCCGCGCTGCCCCGCCTCAAGGCGAAGTACCGCGCCGAGATCCTGCCGCAGCTGAAGAGCGACTTCGGGTTCACGAACGTCCACCAGGTCCCCGGCCTGGTCAAGATCGTCGTGAACACCGGTGTCGGCGAGGCAGCTCGCGACAGCAAGATCATGGACGGCGCCATCAAGGACCTGACCGCCATCACGGGTCAGAAGCCGCAGGTCACCAAGGCCCGCAAGTCGATCGCGCAGTTCAAGCTGCGTGAGGGCCAGGCCATCGGCGCTCACGTCACGCTGCGTGGCGACCGTGCCTGGGAGTTCCTGGACCGTCTGCTGTCGCTGGCGCTGCCCCGCATCCGCGACTTCCGTGGTCTCAGCGACCGCCAGTTCGACGGCAACGGCAACTACACCTTCGGCCTCAATGAGCAGAGCATGTTCCACGAGATCGACCAGGACCGCATCGACCGTGTCCGTGGCTTCGACATCACCGTCGTCACCACGGCCCGTAACGACGACGAGGGCCGGGCTCTGCTCAAGGCTCTCGGCTTCCCGTTCCGCACGGCCGACCAGGCCAACTAAGATCGTCCGGTCGGCAACTCCTCATCGGAGTTGCCGGCCGTTCCCCTGAGGTCACGGAGAATCGCTCCGTGACCGCCCGATCATCGAGGTCGGCACCCGGTGTACCGGATGTCGAAACCGGATGAGGAAGAGATCAACCGCATGACGATGACAGATCCGGTCGCAGACCTGCTGACCAGACTGCGCAACGCGAACTCGGCTCACCACGAGACCGTCTCGCTCCCCAGCAGCAAGCTCAAGTCCCACATCGCTGAGATCCTCAAGCGTGAGGGCTTCATCGAGTCGTGGAAGGTCGAGGACGCCCGTGTGGGCCAGACCCTCACCATCGACCTCAAGTACGGCCCCGACCGCCAGCGCTCCATCGTGGGCATCAAGCGCGTCTCCAAGCCCGGTCTCCGGGTGTACGCGAAGTCGACCGAGATCCCCCAGGTCTTCGGCGGCCTCGGCGTGGCGATCCTGTCCACCTCCTCCGGTCTGCTGACCGACCGTGAGGCCGAGAAGAAGGGCGTAGGCGGAGAAGTCCTCGCCTACGTGTGGTAACCCGCCATGTCTCGAATCGGAAGACTCCCCATCTCGATCCCTGCCGGGGTCGACGTGAAGATCGACGGCCAGGCCGTCTCGGTCAAGGGCCCGAAGGGCGAGCTCGCGCTCGTCGTCAAGAGCCCCATCGAAGCCAAGCTCGAAGAGGGCACCGTCGTCGTGACGCGTCCCGACGACGAGCGTGAGTCGCGTGCCCTGCACGGTCTGACCCGTACCCTCATCGCCAACCAGATCATCGGCGTGACCCAGGGCTACACCAAGGGCCTCGAGGTCGTCGGCACCGGTTACCGCGTGCAGGCGAAGGGCTCGAACGTCGAGTTCGCGCTCGGCTACTCGCACCCCATCACCGTCGAGCCGCCCGCGGGCATCAGCTTCACGGTCGAGGGCAACAACAAGCTCACGGTCGTCGGCATCGACAAGCAGGCCGTCGGCGAAGTCGCCGCCAACATCCGCAAGCTGCGCAAGCCCGAGCCCTACAAGGGCAAGGGTGTCCGCTACGCCGGCGAGGTCGTCCGCCGCAAGGCCGGAAAGTCAGGTAAGTAATCATGGGTCTCGGTACACGAGGAAAGTCCAAGTCGGCAGCCACCAAGCGCCGTCACACCCGCCTGCGCAAGAAGGTCGTGGGCACCGAAGAGCGCCCCCGTCTCGTCGTCACCCGCTCGGCCCGTCACGTCTTCGTGCAGGTCGTCGACGACAGCAAGGGCTTCACCGTCGCCAGCGCCTCGACCCTCGAGGCCGACATGCGCACGTTCGACGGTGACAAGACCGCTAAGTCCCGCAAGGTCGGCGCGCTCGTCGCCGAGCGTGCGAAGGCCGCGGGCATCGAGGCCGTCGTGTTCGATCGCGGCGGCAACAAGTACGCCGGACGCGTCGCGGCCATCGCCGAAGGCGCCCGAGAGGCTGGTTTGAACCTGTGAGCGACGCTACGAACACCACTCCCCCCGAGGCCCCGGCCGAGGCGACGACGGAGGCCGCGAAGGCTCCCGCCGAGGCCGTCGTCGAGCGCCCCGTCGAGACGGCTGCCGGCTCGGAGTCCAACAACCGCGAAGGCGGTCGCACCGACCGTCGCGGCGGTCAGGGCCGCGGAGACCGCAACGCCGGCGGCCGTGGCCGCGGCGACCGTGACGACAAGAGCCAGTTCCTGGAGCGCGTCGTCACCATCAACCGCGTGTCCAAGGTCGTCAAGGGCGGTCGTCGCTTCAGCTTCACGGCGCTCGTCGTCGTCGGCGACGGCAACGGACTCGTCGGCGTCGGCTACGGCAAGGCCCGCGAGGTCCCGACCGCCATCAGCAAGGGCGTCGAGGAGGCGAAGAAGAACTTCTTCCGCGTTCCCCGCATCGGCAACACCATCCCGCACCCCGTGCAGGGCGAGGCTGCTGCCGGCGTCGTGATGCTGCGTCCGGCCTCGGCCGGTACCGGTGTCATCGCCGGTGGTCCCGTCCGCGCCGTGCTCGAGTGCGCCGGCATCCACGACGTGCTCAGCAAGTCGCTCGGTTCGTCCAACACGATCAACATCGTGCACGCGACCGTCACGGCGCTGAAGCTCCTCGAGGAGCCTCGTGCCGTCGCGGCCCGTCGTGGCCTCGACATCGACCAGGTGATGCCGGCGTTCCTGCAGCGTGCAGAGGACGCAGCGCGCACCGCCGCGACCGAGAAGGCAGGTGCCTGATGGCCGCCAACCTCAAGGTGACCCAGATCAAGTCCGTAATCAGCGAGAAGCAGAACCAGCGTGACACGCTGCGGAGCCTGGGCCTCAAGCGCATCGGCCACTCGGTCGTTCGCGAGGACACCAAGCAGAACCGTGGCTACGTCAACGTGGTCGCTCACCTCGTGAAGGTCGAGGAGATTGACTAATGGCTGACGAGAAGAAGGAGCCGGCCGCGAAGGCCGCTCCCAAGAAGGCCGCCGCCCCCAAGGCGACGACCACCAAGGCTGCTGCCCCCAAGGCCGCCGCCAAGAAGCCGGCTGCCGACAAGGCTGCCGCGTCGACGGCGTCCAGCACGAAGTCGGCCCCGGCCGGCTCGTCGGACGTCGCGCGTCCGCAGGTGCTCAAGGTGCACCACCTCCGCCCGGCTCCCGGTGCCAAGAAGGCGAAGACCCGCGTCGGACGCGGTGAGGGCTCGAAGGGCAAGACGGCCGGACGTGGCACCAAGGGCCAGAAGGCCCGGTACCAGGTCAAGGTCGGCTTCGAGGGCGGACAGATGCCGCTGCACATGCGTACTCCGAAGCTGCGCGGGTTCAAGAACCCGTTCCGCGTCGAGTACCAGGTCGTGAACCTCGAGAAGCTCGGCGAGCTCTACCCCCAGGGAGGCGACGTCACCATCGTCGACCTGGTCGCCAAGGGCGCCGTCCGCAAGAACGAGAAGGTCAAGGTCCTCGGCCAGGGCGACCTCAGCGTCGCGCTGACCGTCACGGTCGACAAGGTCTCCGGCTCTGCCGAAGAGAAGATCGTCGCCGCGGGCGGATCCGTCACCAAGTAATGCCCTGAGGGGGTGGTCCGTCAGGGCCACCCCCTTCAGTCGTCTATCCTTCACACCGGGAGGCCCACCATGTTCAGAGCTGTCGCGCGCATCATGCGCACGCCCGACCTTCGCCGCAAGATCGGGTTCACGCTCGGCATCATCGCGCTCTTCCGGCTGGGGTCCTTCATCCCTGCTCCGTTCGTGGACTACCAGAACGTGCAGCTCTGCCTCGCCGGCAGCCAGGGCACGTCGGGCCTCTACGAGCTCGTGAACCTCTTCAGCGGCGGCGCACTGCTGCAGCTGTCCGTGTTCGCGCTGGGCATCATGCCCTACATCACGTCGTCGATCATCGTGCAGCTGCTGCGCGTGGTGATCCCCCACTTCGACACCCTCTACAAGGAGGGCCAGTCCGGCCAGGCCAAGCTGACCCAGTACACGCGGTACCTCACCATCGCGCTGGGCATCCTGCAGTCGACCACCCTCATCACCGTCGCCCGCTCCGGCACGCTCTTCGCGGGCTCCGGGGCCGCGGAGTGCCAGCAGCTCATCACGAACGACGCCTGGTACGCCGTGCTCCTCATGGTCATCACCATGACCGCCGGCACCGGCCTCATCATGTGGATGGGCGAGCTCATCACCGAGCGCGGCATCGGCAACGGCATGTCGCTCCTCATCTTCACGTCGATCGCGGCCCGCTTCCCCACCGCCCTGTGGAGCATCGCCCAGGCCCGTGGCTTCGAGATCTTCCTCATGGTCATCGCAGTCGGGCTGGTCATCATGGCCGCCGTCGTCTTCGTCGAGCAGTCGCAGCGACGAGTGCCCGTGCAGTACGCCAAGCGCATGGTCGGCAGGCGGACCTACGGGGGCAACAACACGTACATCCCGATCAAGGTCAACATGGCCGGCGTCGTGCCCGTCATCTTCGCCTCGTCGCTGCTGTACCTGCCGGCCCTGGTCGCCCAGTTCAACCGGCCGACCGACGGCACCGCCCCCGCGGCGTGGGTCTCGTGGGTCGAAGCGAACCTCACCTCGGGCGACAACCCGCTCTACATGGCCGTGTACTTCGCGCTCATCGTCGGGTTCACCTACTTCTACGTCGCGATCACCTTCAACCCCGAAGAGGTCGCGGACAACATGAAGAAGTACGGCGGGTTCATCCCCGGCATCCGTGCGGGCCGTCCGACGGCCGAGTACCTCGACTACGTCCTGACCCGGGTCACCCTGCCCGGCTCCCTGTACCTCGGCATCGTGGCGCTCATCCCGCTGATCGCCCTCGCCACCGTCGGCGCCAACCAGAACTTCCCCTTCGGCGGCGCGAGCATCCTGATCATCGTCGGAGTCGGCCTCGAGACGGTCAAGCAGATCGACTCGCAGCTCCAGCAGCGGCACTACGAGGGGCTCCTCCGATGACCAGTGCACAGTCGATCCCGGCACCGCGCCTCCTGATCGTCGGTCCGCCCGGCGCGGGCAAGGGCACCCAGGCGGTGCGCATCGCCGAGTCGTTCGGCATCCCCGCGATCTCGACGGGCGACATCTTCCGGGCCAACGTCGCAGGCGAGACCGATCTCGGCCTCAAGGTCAAGGCGATCCTCGACGCGGGCGACTACGTCCCGGACAGCCTGACCAACGAACTCATCAGCGACCGCCTGGCCGAGGCGGACGCCGAGCAGGGGTTCCTGCTCGACGGCTACCCGCGCACCGTGCAGCAGGTCGAGTTCCTCGACGAGTTCCTCGCGGGACGCGGCGAGGCCCTCGCCGCCGTCGTGCAGCTCGTCGCCGACCGTGACGAGATCGTCGAGCGCCTTCGCCGACGCGCTCTCGACCAGGGGCGCTCCGACGACACGGAGGAGGCGATCCGCCACCGACAGGACGTCTACCTCCGCGAGACCGCTCCTCTGATCGAGACGTACCGCGACCGCGGCCTGCTCGTCGAGGTCGACGGGCTCGGCACCATCGACGAGGTCGCCACGCGCATCGACGGCGCTCTCGTGAGCGCCGGTTTCCGGCCCACCGCCTCCGCCTCCTGAACGACGTGGCGCTCCGCAGACCCGGGATCTACAAGAGCCCCGACGAGCTCCGGCTCATGGTGCGCCCTGGCGTCCTGACTGCGGAGGCGCTGGACGCCGTCGCTGCCGTCATCCGACCCGGGGTCACCACCGGCGACCTCGACGCCGTGGCAGAGCGCACGATCCGCGAAGGCGGCGGCGTGCCCAACTTCATGCTCGTGCCGGGCTACCGGCACACGATCTGCGCTTCCGTGAACGACGAGGTCGTCCACGGGATCCCCGGTGATCGCGTGCTGCGGGCCGGCGACCTCGTCTCCGTCGACTGCGGCGCCGAGGTCGACGGCTGGAACGGCGACAGCGCCCGCACCTTCGTGCTCGACGATCCTGACCGTCCCGAGATCGTGGCCGATCGCCGGTTCCTCGCCGAGGTGACCGAGGAGGCGCTCTGGCGCGGCATCGCAGCCCTGGCCGGTGCGCGGGGCCTCAACGAGGTCGGCGACGCCGTCGAGGACCACGTGGAGTCCCGTGGGGACTTCGGCATCGTCGAGGACTACACGGGCCACGGGATCGGCAGGTCGATGCACGAGGAGCCCCCCGTCTTTAACTACCGGGTACGGGGCCGCGGTCCCGCGGTGCGCCCCGGGCTCGTCGTGGCCATCGAGCCGATGGTCACCCTCGGCCGTGCGGACACGGTCACCCGCGACGACGACTGGACGGTCGCCACCGTCGACGGCTCGGACGCGGCCCACTGGGAGCACTCGGTCGCCGTCCACGCCGGCGGCATCTGGGTGACGACCGCGCACGACGGGGGAGCGGCGGGACTGGCCGCTCTCGGGGTCGTGCCCGTCCCGATCGCCTGACCCGCTGCGGCGCGCCAGCTCCGGGGGGCGCGGCCGGGCGCGTCAGCCCCGGGACGAACCGACCGAGCAGGTGGCCTCGGCGGCGGTCTGGCCGGTGATGGTCGACGGCAGCGTGGTGGTCACCGGTGCCGGCTCGACCGGCGCTGTGGTCTCGGGCGCTGCCGGTCCGGTCGTCGCGGCCGGCGCCGGCGTCTCCGGAGCGGGCACGGCCGACTCGTCCACGGTGGATCCGCGACCCTCGGACTGGTCGCCGAGGGTGAACTTCTGGTCCGTCTGCAGGGCCGTCTCCAGCACCCCGGCGTCCGACTCGGCGGGGACCACCCGACCGGCCTGGTCGGGGTCGTCCACCACCGGGTACTGCACGAACACGATGTCGGCCGGGGTCAGGTTCCTCAGCGCGAGCGCGAGCGAGACCAACGTGTCGGGCGAGCTCAGGGACGACGAGAGCGTCATGTTGCCGAGCGCCGCCGAGGCCAGCTTGTAGAGGGTCGTCGGGCTCCCGAGGGTGCCGCCCGAGATGATCGTGCGCATCATCGACGACAGGAACACCTGCTGCGAGCTGATGCGGGCGAGGTCGCTCCCGTCGCCGACGCCGTGGCGCGTCCGGAGGAACTCGAGGGCGTCCTTGCCCTGCAGGGAGTGGGTGCCGGCCGAGAGGTCGAGCCCGGTGTCGGTGTCGCGGATCCGCTGCGTCACGCAGACGTCGACCCCGCCCAGGGCGTTCGACATCTCGATGACGCCGTCGAAGGTGATCATGCCCGCGTAGTAGACGCTGAGCCCCGTCATGCTCTCGACGGCGGCGACCGTGCAGCTGATGCCCCCGTCGCCGTAGAGGGTGTTGAACTGCTGGTACGAGGCGGCCGGATGCGCTGCCCCGTCGTCGCCGGTGCACGCGGGGCGGTCGATCATCAGGTCGCGCGGGAAGCTCACGGCCGTGAGCTGGGTCTGGTCCTCGGACAGGTGCACGAGGATGTTGACGTCGTTCCGCACCCCGTCGACCACGCCGGCGTCCACCGCGCTGCCGGGGTCACGCTGGTCGCTGCCGATCAGGAGGATGTTCGCGCCGCCGGGGATGGCCGAGATCTCCTCCGGGGCGGCCGTCTCGTTGTCCAGGGCGACCGACGTCACCGAAGAGGTGAGCTGCTGGGCGGTGATGGCGGCCAGGGAGGCGCCGCTCACGAGCAGCACGGCCAGTGCGCTGGCCACGAGGGTCACCAGGGCCCGGAACGGCCCTCGCGGTCGGAGGCGACCGTGACGGGCGGCGCCTCGGCGGCCGGGCGTGCGTGTCTGCTGGGGCATGCGGAGCTCCTGGTCGGCGTCTCGTCGTCGACTCGGCGTGTCGGGTCGACGGGCGGGTTGCTGAAGTGTAGCGGCATCACCTAGGATCGATCTTTGGTGTTCCCAGGCCACATCTGTGTGCCCGGGGCGCCGACTGCCCGCACGACCAACACCCCCAACTCTGAGCGACTGTGAGTCCATGGCCAAAAAAGACGGTGTCATCGAAATCGAAGGAGCTGTGATCGAAGCTCTGCCCAACGCGATGTTCCGCGTCGAGCTGACCAACGGTCACAAGGTTCTCGCCCACATCTCGGGAAAGATGCGTCAGCACTACATCCGCATCCTCCCCGAAGACCGTGTGATCGTCGAGCTGAGCCCCTACGACCTGACCCGCGGCCGGATCGTCTACCGCTACAAGTAGGGCGTGCTGGAAAGGAACGGCCCCGCGCACCCGCGGGGCACGAAGCCAGCGAGATCAAGGAAACAACGATGAAGGTCAACCCCAGCGTCAAGCCCATCTGCGAGCACTGCAAGGTGATCCGCCGCAAGGGCAACGTCATGGTCATCTGCAAGAGCAACCCGCGTCACAAGCAGCGTCAGGGCTAGTAAGCGGCCATGCTCCGACCGCGACAGCGGTCAGCAGCAGCCGGGGCTCTCGAGCCCCACAGCACCACCCCACGAGCAGCACCAGAACTCGTCGACACGTCGCCCCGCGCGGCGGCCGACGGGGGACACCCCGGGCGGAGGCCCGGGCACCGGTGCTGCGTCACACCTCCACCACTCTCTGAGGAGAAGCCACCATGGCACGTCTAGCAGGCGTTGACATCCCGCGTGACAAGCGCGTCGAAGTCGCACTGACCTACATCTACGGAGTCGGCCGCACCCGCGCGCTCAAGACTCTCGCCGAGACCGAGATCGACGGCAACATCCGCGTCAAGGACCTCACGGACGACCAGCTCGTCCTGCTCCGCGACCACATCGAGGGCAACTTCAAGGTAGAGGGAGACCTCCGCCGTGAGGTCGCCGCCGACATCCGCCGCAAGGTCGAGATCGGCAGCTACGAGGGCATCCGCCACCGCCGCGGCCTGCCTGTGCGCGGCCAGCGCACCAAGACGAACGCGCGTACCCGCAAGGGCCCGAAGCGCACCGTCGCCGGCAAGAAGAAGGCTCGCTAGGCCCCGGCTCCCGCCGTACGCCTCTAGGTTCGTAGGAGATCAAAATGGCAGCACCGAAGTCGGCCGCGCGCAAGCCCCGCCGCAAAGAGAAGAAGAACGTCGCCGTGGGCCAGGCCCACATCAAGAGCACGTTCAACAACACCATCGTGTCGATCACCGATCCCTCGGGTGCCGTGCTGAGCTGGGCTTCGTCCGGCGCCGTCGGCTTCAAGGGCTCGCGCAAGTCGACCCCGTTCGCCGCGCAGCTCGCGGCCGAGTCGGCTGCGCGTCAGGCGCAGGAGCACGGCGTCAAGAAGGTCGACGTCTTCGTCAAGGGCCCGGGCTCGGGTCGCGAGACCGCGATCCGCTCGCTCCAGGCCGCAGGCCTCGAGGTCGGCTCGATCAACGACGTCACCCCGCAGGCGCACAACGGCTGCCGCCCGCCGAAGCGTCGTCGCGTCTAACTGAGTTGCCGCCCGTCGTGCCTCCTCTTCCCCTCGTGGGGCGAGGAGGCGCGGCGGGCTCGACCGCGTCACCACCGCCTCCTGCGTTCCTCGCACGGGGCGCCCACAACTCAAGAGACCGACGGGCCAGCCACCCTGTCGTACCGCCGAGAGTCATATAGCGGACTCTCCGCCGAAAGGAACCCACAGTGCTCATTGCACAGCGCCCCACCCTCACCGAGGAGAACATCTCGGAGTTCCGCTCGCGTTTCGCGATCGAGCCCCTCGAGCCCGGCTTCGGCTACACCCTCGGCAACTCGCTGCGTCGCACGCTCCTGTCGTCGATCCCCGGCGCGGCCGTCACCAGCATCCGCATCGACGGCGTGCTGCACGAGTTCACGACCGTCCCGGGCGTGAAGGAGGACGTGACCGAGGTCATCCTCAACATCAAGCAGCTCGTCGTCTCGAGCGAGCACGACGAGCCCATCACGGCTTACCTGCGCAAGCAGGGCGCCGGCCAGGTCACGGCCGCCGACATCTCGGCTCCGGCCGGCGTCGAGATCCACAACCCCGAGCTCGTCATCGCCACGCTCAACGACAAGGCGAAGTTCGAGCTCGAGCTGACGATCGAGCGTGGCCGTGGCTACGTCTCGGCCGTGCAGAACCGCGCCGAGTTCAGCGAGGCCGGTCAGATCCCGATCGACTCGATCTACTCGCCCGTCCTCAAGGTCACCTACCGCGTCGAGGCGACCCGTGCTGGTGAGCGCACCGACTTCGACCGTCTCGTCGTCGACGTCGAGACGAAGCCGGCGATCACGCCGCGCGACGCCATCGCGTCGGCCGGTCGCACGCTGACCGAGCTGTTCGGCCTGGCACGCGAGCTCAACACCGCTGCCGAGGGCATCGAGATCGGCCCCGCGCCGGTCGACGCCGTCCTCTCCAGCGAACTGCAGACGCCGATCGAGGATCTCGATCTGTCGGTGCGCAGCTACAACTGCCTGAAGCGCGAGGGCATCAACACGGTGTCCGAGCTCGTCGCCCTCTCGGAGACGCAGCTCATGAACATCCGCAACTTCGGTCAGAAGTCGGTCGACGAGGTGAAGGACAAGCTCGTCGAGCTGGGTCTCTCGCTCAAGGACACGGTCCCCGGGTTCGACGGAGCCCACTTCTACAGCGGCTACGACGAGGAAGAGACCAACTAGGTCTCGTCTCCCGACGCCCTCCATCTTCGACAGCTAGGAACCAACGATCATGCCCAAGCCCACCAAGGGTCCCCGCCTCGGAGGCGGCCCGGCTCACGAGCGTCTGATGCTCGCGAACCTCGCCGCATCGCTCTTCGAGCACAAGAGCATCAAGACGACCGAGACGAAGGCCAAGCGCCTCCGTCCCGTCGCCGAGCGCCTCGTCACCTTCGCGAAGCGGGGCGACCTCGCGTCGCGTCGTCGTGCGATGCAGACGCTGCGCAACAACAAGGACGCCGCGCACATCCTCTTCACCGAGATCGCGCCGCTCGTCGAGAACCGTGAGGGCGGCTACACCCGCATCACGAAGCTCGGCTTCCGCAAGGGCGACAACGCCTCGATGGTGTCGATCGAGCTCGTGCTCGAGCCCGTCACCCCCAAGGTGAAGTCGTCGTCGAGCTCGAAGGCCACGCCGGCCGCCGCGCCCGTGGACGTGCCCGCCGAGGAGGCCGACGCGGCCCCCGTCGACGAGACCGAGACGGTCGAGCAGAGCGAGCCCGTCGAGGCCGAGACCGAGACGGCTGCCGCCGACGAGGTCGAGACCGACGCCGCCGCGAAGTCGGACGACAAGTAGTCACGAGCACCACCGGCAGAGGGCCCGTCACCGCGAGGTGACGGGCCCTCCGTCGTCGAGACGAGGCGAGGCGGGGCGGGGCGGACGGCTGGCGACGGGCCTCCGGCTACGCGACGACCGTCGTGTAGGTGATCATGCCGACACGCGGCGTCCCCCGAACGGGTGTCGTTCACCTGCTCGAAACCTGTGGGCCTTCGCGGCCCCGTAGCGTGACGGTGTCCCGCCGGATCAGCGGGCCCGAACCGTCACGAAGGACGTCATGCACCCCCGACCCCGTACCGTCAGGACGGTCGCGCTCGCGACCGGTCTCGGCGTCGCCCTCGGCCTCGCGCCGCTGGTGCCCGCGACAGCCGCCTCCTCCTCGCCCTCCCTCGGCACCGCCGCCGTGGACGGCTCGGGCCTCGTCATCGACGAGGCCTACCTGAAGGGCGGCAGTGCGAACGCGCCCTTCACGAACAAGTTCGTCGAGCTGTACAACCCGACCGACGCCGCCGTCCCCCTGGCGGGCTGGTCGCTCCAGTACCGGGCGGCGACCTCGTCGGCCGTCTCAGGGGTCGGCGCCCTCGCCGGCACCGTTCCCGCGGGCGGCAGCTTCCTCGTGCAGCTCGGCAGCAACGGCACAGCCGGGGCGTCGCTGCCCGCGGCCGACGCCGTGCTCGGGCTGAACCCCAGCGGCACGACGGGCACCCTCGTGCTCGCCGACCAGCCCACGGCGGTGACGCTCCCCGTCGGCGCGTCGTCCGTCGGAGTCGACGGCCTCGTCGACCTGCTGGGCTACGGCACGTCCAACACCTCCGAGACGGCCGTCGCCGCGACGTCGGGCTCGAACTCCGTGCCGAACTCGCTCGTGCGCACCGACCACGTCGACACCGACGACAACTCGGCCGACTTCACGGTCAGCGACGTCGTCACGCCGGTGAACAGCGCAGGAGGCGCCCCCGCCGACCCCGAGGAGCCCACCGACCCCGAGCCCACCGAGCCGCCCGCGCCCGCGGTCGACGCGACCATCGCCGAGATCCAGGGCACGGGCGACGCCAGCCCCTTCGCCGGGCAGGTCGTCCGGACGCGCGGCGTCGTCACGGCGACCTACCCGACGGGCGGCCTCGACGGCTACGTCGTGCAGACGCCGGGCACCGGAGGTGCGCTCGACCTCGCGACGCACGCCGCGTCCGACGCGGTCTTCGTCTACAGCTCGGCCACCGCCTCCTCGGTCTCCGTGGGCGACCACGTCGAGCTCACCGGCGAGGTCACCGAGTACTTCGGCCTGACCGAGCTCACGGTCGCCGACGCCTCAGGCCTCGTGCGGCTCGACGCGAGCACCGTCGAGGCACCCCTGGCGGCGACCGTCGCCTGGCCCACGACGGACCTCGAGCGCGAGTCGCTCGAGAGCATGCTCATCGCGCCGCAGGGCGACTTCACGGTCTCCGACGTCTACACGACGAACCAGTACGGCGAGGTCGCGCTGGCGGCAGGCACCGGCCCGCTCCTGCAGCCGACCGAGGTGGGCCGTCCCGGCAGCGCCGAGGCGGCAGCCGTCGCCGCGGACAACGCCGCCCGCGCCGTCACGCTCGACGACGGCTCGAGCGTGAACTTCTTCACCGCGGCCAACCAGTCGATCCCGTTGCCGTGGCTCTCGCCCGAGACCCCCGTCACGGTCGGTGCTCCGGTCGACTTCTCCCAGCCCGTCGTGGTCGACTTCCGCAACGGCACCTGGAAGCTCCAGCCCACGGGCCGCGTGACCGGCGACACCCCCGCCGCCGAGCTGCCGGCCTCGTTCGGCGTCGTGCGCGAGTCGACCCCCGTCGACGTCGGCGGCGACGTGTCGATCGCCAGCTTCAACGTGCTGAACTACTTCCCGACCACGGGCGACCAGCTCTCCGGCTGCACCTACTACCGGGATCGCGCGGGAGAGCCGCTGACCGTGAACAGCGGCTGCGACGCCCGCGGCGCCGCCACGCAGGTCAGCTTCGAGCGTCAGCAGTCGAAGATCGTCTCGGCGATCAACGGCCTCGACGCCGACGTCGTCTCGCTCGAGGAGATCGAGAACTCGGCCCGCTTCGGGCAGGACCGCGACGCGGCCGTGTCGACCCTGGTCGACGCCCTCAACGCCGACCTCGGCGCCGACGAGTGGAGCTACGTCCCCTCGCCCGCGACGGTGCCGTCGAACGAGGACGTCATCCGCCTCGCCTTCATCTACAAGGCCGGCACGATCGAGACGGTCGGCGGGTCGACGATCCTCACCGACGCCCCGGCCTTCAGCAACGCGCGTCAGCCGCTCGCCCAGGCGTTCCGCCCGGTCGCCGCGGCCGACTCCGACGACGCCACGTTCGTCGCGATCGCGAACCACTTCAAGTCGAAGGGGAGCGGATCGGGTGCCGACGCCGACCTCGGCGACGGCCAGGGCGCCTCCAACGCCTCGCGCGTCAACCAGGCGGAGGCGCTCGTCGCCTTCTCGGACCGCGTGCAGACGGCGGCGGGCACGGACCTGGCGTTCCTGCTCGGCGACTTCAACGCCTACTCGCAGGAGGACCCGATCGAGGTGCTGCGCGACGCGGGCTACGCCGACCTCGGCTCGACCGAGACCGACGAGTACAGCTACGTCTTCGGCGGCCTCAGCGGCTCGCTCGACCACGTGCTCGCGTCGCCGGCCGCCGCCGAGGCCGTCACCGCGGTGGACATCTGGAACATCAACTCGGGAGAGTCGGTGGGGCTCGAGTACAGCCGCTACAACTACAACGTCGTCCCGCTGTTCGAGGAGGGGCCGTTCCGTGCGAGCGACCACGACCCCGTCCACGTCGGCCTTTCCCTCGTCGCCGACGAGGACCCGACCGACCCGACCGACCCGACGGACCCGACGGACCCGACGGACCCGACGGACCCGGGCACGGGCCCCACGGACCCGACCGATCCCGGGCACGGCGGGGGCGCGCACCCGCTGCCGCCCGTGGTGCAGGTCATCGTCGCCGTCGTCACCGCCGTGGTGTCGTGGCTGACGAAGCTGTTCGGGTGGCGCTGGCGCTGAGCCGCTGAGCCGCTGAGTCGCTGAGCCGCTGAGCCGCTGAGCCAGCTGGCCCGTGCGGGGCGGCTGCGCGAGGAGGCCCGAGGGGCGGACGGGCACGAGCGCCAGCGCCCCCGCCGACGCCCCGAGGAATGACCGGCTGGCGCCCCACGCCCCCCCACCCGCCCCCCCCCCCCCCCACCCAGCCCT
>NZ_CAUPYL010000022.1:0-25565 GCF_963515265.1 uncultured Frigoribacterium sp. | reverse complement strand
GTCGACGGCGCTCCCGCCGCGTCGGCCGACGCGGTGGCCGCCTCGGCGACCGCGCCCGTGGACCGGCCGCGCGCCTCCTTCTCGAGCTGTTCCGCCTCGTCGCCGGAGACCGCCTCGCCGCGGGCGACCATGCCGGCGACGTCGCTGAGCGCGATCTGGGGCAGGAACAGCGCCAGCACGAAGGCGATCGCGATGAAGGGGATGAGGTAGGCGAACACCGGCGCCAGGGCGTCGGCGTACCCCTCGACGACCTGTCGGCGGATCGCCTCGGGCAGCTCGTTCAGCGCAGCGGGGTCGAGCGTCGCGGTCGCCTGGGCGGCGTCGCCGGTCGACGCGCCGGCACCGGTGAAGACGCTCGTGAGGTTCTCGGTGAGGCGGCTCGTGAACAGCGCGCCGAAGATCGCGACGCCCAGGGCGGCGCCCACTTCGCGGAAGTAGTTGTTCGTGCTCGTCGCCGTCCCGACGTTCGCGGCGTCGACGGAGTTCTGCACCACCAGCACCACGACCTGCATGATGAGGCCGAGACCGGCGCCGAAGATCAGCAGGAAGACACAGATCAGCCACAGGGGCGTGTCTGCCGTCAGGGTGGTGAACAGGGCCATCGCGACGCCCGTCAGCAGCGTGCCGACGATGGGGAAGACCCGGTAGCGCCCCGTCTTGGTGATCAGGTTGCCCGAGAGGATCGAGGTGCCGATCAGGCCGGCCATCATCGGCAGCAGCAGCAGCCCGGACACGGCCGCGGAGGCGCCCGACGACATCTGCAGGAACGTCGGGACGAACGCGATCGCCGAGAACATGCCGATGCCGAGCACGAAGCCGACGGCCGTCGCCAGGACGAACACGCGGTTGCGGAAGAAGGACAACGGGATGATCGGGTCCTCGGCGCGCGACTCGACGAGCACGAACGCGCTGACGGCGACGAGCACGCCCGCCCCCCACAGCCACGTCTCGGGCGCGCCCCAGCCGTGGTCTGCCTGGCCGCCGAACTCGGTGAAGAAGATGAGGCAGGTCGTGGCGGCCGACAACAGCACGACGCCGAGCCAGTCGACGCGTCTCGTGGCCCTCTTGCTCGGCAGGGTCAGCGCCATCCAGGCGATGACGAACGCGGCGATGCCGACGGGCACGTTGATGTAGAACGCCCACTGCCAGGTGAGGTGGTCGACGAAGAAGCCGCCGAGCAGCGGGCCGCCGATCGCCGACAGGCCGAACACGGCTCCGAGCGGGCCGAGGTACTTGCCTCGCTCCGAGGCAGGGACGATGTCCGCGATGATCGCCTGCGACAGGATCATCAGCCCGCCGCCGCCGAGGCCCTGGATCGCCCGGAAGACGACGAACGCCCAGAAGTCCGTCGCGAACGCGCAGCCGATGCTCGCGAGAGTGAAGATCGCGATCGCCGCCAGGAAGAGGTTCCGCCGCCCGAGGACGTCGCCGAACTTGCCGTAGATCGGCATCACGATCGTGGTCGCGAGCAGGTAGGCCGTGGTGATCCAGGCCTGGTGCTCGACGCCGCCCAGCTCGCCGACGATCGTCGGCATGGCGGTCGAGACGATGGTCTGGTCGAGGCTCGAGAGGAGCATGCCCGAGATGAGGGCGCCGAAGATGATCCAGATCCGCCTCTGGGTGAGGAGGAACGGCGCGTCGGCCGTCTTCGCGGTGGTGGTGGTCATGGTCGTGTCAGCGTGCTTCCTGGTCGAGGGGCGGTGCGGCGGAGAACAGCGCGCGGGCGAGGGCGAGCTGGTCACGGAGGACGTGGTCGAAGCGGAGGCCCGGCGGGCCCTCGTCGAAGAAGAAGCGGGTCATGGCGCGCTGCACCAGCGCACCGGCGATCGCCACGACGACGCCGATGCGCGGGTCGTCGTCGGGGACGCCCTCGTGCGATGCGACGGCGGCCGCGACACGACGCTGCTGCGCGTCGCCCTGCGTCAGCATCGCCTGCAGCAGCCGCGGCTCGCGGTCGAGCGCCGCCTTGAACTCGGCGGCCCGCTCGCGGGTGAGGCCGACGTGCTCGACACGCTGCACGACGAGCGCCGCGAGGTCGTCGAGCGTCGTCGAGAAGACGGGGAGGCGCGGGTCGTGTCGTGAGGACGCGTAGTCCTCGAGCGCCTCGTCCTCGTCGTCGTCCAGCCCCACGCCGACGACCACGTCGTCCTTGGACGCGAAGTGGTTGAAGAACGTGCGCCGGGAGATGCCGACCTCGTCGCAGAGCTGCTCGATCGTGAATCCGGCGAGCCCGTGCTCGGCGGTGAGCCGGCGGGCCGCACCCACGAGCTCGGAGCGGGTCCGGAGGCGGCGGAGCGCGGCCTTGCTGACAGCCGCGACGGTCTCGGTGCTCACGGGGCGCCTCCTCTCGGTCGTCGGTGCGCGGTGCGGCGACGTCGCCGGAGGGCAGGTGCCCACGGGAGATGATTGCACTCTGCGGTCGATAGTGCAATGTGCATGTCCTCCGGGCGAACGGCAGCGACGAGCCGACTCCCGGGCTGACAAGATCGACGCATGACGTGGCGCAGGATCTTCAAGCACTTCCCGACGGTGATCTTGGTCGTCGACATCCTCATCCGGATCGTGGCCGTGGTGGCCGTGCCCCGCAACCGGCGCCCCAGCTCCGCGATGGCCTGGCTGCTGGCGATCTTCGTGTCGCCGATCCCCGGCAGCGTGCTCTTCGGCCTGCTCGGCAGCTCGAAGCTGCCCCAGGACCGCCGCGACAAGCAGCGCGAGATCAACGACCGCATCCTCGACGCGACCAAGGGCATCGACGACGTGCACGCCGTGACGAACCCCCGCCCGCCGTGGTTCGGCACGGTCGTGACCCTCAACCGCACGCTCGGCGCCATGCCGCTGCTGCCCGGCAACACGGCGACCCTGCTGCCCGACTACGCCGAGTCGATCGCCGCCATGGCCGCGGCCGTCGACGAGGCCGAGCGGTACGTCCACGTCGAGTTCTACATCCTCACCCGTGACGAGTCGACCTTCCTGTTCTTCGAGGCCCTCGAGCGGGCGCACGCGCGCGGCGTCGCCGTCCGGGTGCTCTACGACCACTGGGCCACGATGCGGAACCCACAGGGCCGCGTCACCCGCCAGTGGCTCCGCGACTCGGGCATCCGGTTCGAGGAGATGCTGCCCTTCCGGCCGTTCAAGGGGGCGTGGCGCCGACCCGACCTGCGGAACCACCGCAAGATCGTCGTGATCGACGGCGACGTCGCCTTCACGGGTTCGCAGAACATGACGGACCCCAGCTACAACAAGCGCGGCAACATCAAGCGTGGGCTGCAGTGGAAGGACCTCATGGTGCGGCTCGAGGGCCCGGCCGCCGTCGGCCTCAACGCCCTCTTCATCACCGACTGGTACAGCGAGACAGACGAGCTGCCCACCGACGCCGAGGCCGAGCCCCTGATCGAGCAGCGCCAGGGGCCCGACAGCCTCGAGTGCCAGGTCGTGCCGAGCGGGCCGGGCTTCGACGGCGAGAACAACCTGCGCCTGTTCAACGCGCTCGTGTACGGCGCGCAGGAGAGGCTGATCATCGCGAGCCCCTACTTCGTGCCCGACGACTCGATGCTCTACGCGATCACGACGGCCGCCGAGCGCGGCGTCGAGGTGCAGCTCTTCGCCTGCGAGGTGGCCGACCAGTTCATGGTCTACCACGCGCAGCGCTCGTACTACGAGACGCTGCTGCGGGCCGGCGTCCGCATCTTCCTCTACGAGCGCCCGATCGTGCTGCACTCGAAGCACTTCACGGTCGACGACACCGTCGCGGTGATCGGCTCGAGCAACATGGACATGCGCTCGTTCAGCCTCAACTTCGAGGTGTCGCTGATGGTGCACGGCAAGTCGTTCGTCGACGAGGTCCGCCTCATCGAGGACGACTACCGCCGCAAGTCGCGCGAGATCACCCTCGAGGGCTGGCTGTCCCGCCCCGCGGGCCTGCAGGTGCTCGACAACGTGGCACGACTGACCGCGTCGGTCCAGTAGGCCCGACGCGGCAGCCCGGCGTCAGAGGAGGCGCTTCTCCCCCGGGCGCACGACGCGCAGCCAGCGGTGGCCGTAGCCCCCGAGCTCGATCTCGATGCCGCCGTCGTCGAGGGGCCGGGCCGCACCGTCCCCGGCCAGGACGTCGACCACCTGCCACTCGTCGGTCGTGCCCTCGAGCTCGACGCGGAACGTCCGGCCGTCCGGGGCGAAGTTGTGCGCCGCGACGAGCAGCCCGAGCTCGCTGTCCACGCTGTGCGCGAGCACGCAGGCGTGCGGCTGCCGGAGGACGGACAACTCTCCCCAGCCGATCTCGGGCGCCGCCCGGTAGGCGCGGGTCAGCTGCGAGACGAAGGCGAGCAGCGAGTCGGGATCGTGCCGCTGCTGGGAGACGTTGACGTGCTCCGGAGCGTTGCCGCCCGTGACCACCGCCGACACGAGGTCGTCGGCCGCGGCTGCCGAGAAGCCGCCGTTCGCCTCCGCGGTCCACTGCATGGGCGTGCGGACGGCGCCGCGGCTGCCCTCGACCCGGGAGTCCTCGCCCATGCCTATCTCCTCGCCGTAGTAGAGCACCGGCGAGCCGGGCAGCGAGAACAGGAGGCTGTAGACCATGCGGACGCGGCGGGGGTCGCCCTCCAGCATCGGCGGCAGGCGGCGCGTGATGCCGCGGCCGTGGATGCGCTGGCCCTCCTCCGGCGCGAACGCCGCGAAGACCTCGCCCCGCTCGGACTCGCTCAGCTGGTCGAGGGTGAGCTCGTCGTGGTTGCGGACGAAGTTGCCCCACTGGTTGCCGCGGGCCAGGGCAGGTCGAGCCTCGAGCGCCTCCCGCAGCGGGGTCGCGTCCTGTCGCGCGAGCGACAGGTACAGCGCTTGGTTGCCGACGAAGTCGAACTGCATGGTGAGCTCGTCGCCGTCCTCGCCGCCGAAGAACGCGAGCTGCTCGTCGTAGGGCAGGTTGACCTCGCCGAGCAGCACGCCGTGCCCGCTGCGTCGGGAGACGAAGCGCCGCAGCGTGCGCAGGAAGTCGTGCTCGGGGCCGTCGTCGCCCTCGATCAGGTGCGGAACGGCGTCGACCCGGAACCCGTCGATGCCGAGCTGCAGCCAGAAGCCGATCACCTTCGCGATCTCCTCCCGGACGACCGGGTCGTCGGTGGCGAGGTCCGGCTGGTGCCGGTAGAAGGAGTGCTTGTAGTACTGGCCCGCCTCGTCGTCGAAGCGCCAGACGCCGTCCTCGACGTCGGGGAACATGCTCTCCGGGGCGTCCTCGGGGACGTCGTCGCGCCACTGGTAGAACCGGCGGTACCGGTTCTCGGGGCTGCTGCGCGCCTCCCGGAACCAGGGGTGCCGGTCGGATGTGTGGTTGACCACCAGGTCGACGATGACGCGCATGCCCCGGTCGTGTGCGGTGCGCACGACCTCGACGAGGTCGCCGAGGTGGCCGTAGCGGGGGTCGACCCCGTAGTAGTCCTCGATGTCGTAGCCGTTGTCGCGCTGGGGCGACGGGTAGAAGGGCGCCAGCCACAGGCAGGTGACGCCGAGCTCGGCCAGGTGGTCGAGCCGGTGCGCCAGGCCGTCGAGGTCGCCGACGCCGTCGTCGTCCCGGTCGAGGTACGTCTCGACGTCGAGGTTGTAGAAGACCGCGGTCTTCCACCACAGGTCGCTCGTGTCGGTCAGCCTCATCGGCGCGTCTCCCGTCGTCCTCGCGCCGGTCAGGCGCCGAGGGGGTCGACGGTAGGGGCCCGCACGCGGTCGCCGCCTGGCAGAACGCCCCGAGGAGGCCGAGCATCGGCCTGCTCCGTGCGGCGGCTGCAGGAGGAGCGGCGACCGACGGGAGCTACGCCTTCGCCGGCGAGGACTCGACGTCGTCGGGCTGGCGTACCGGGCCCGCCGGGCCCGCCGCCGTCGCCGCCGCACGGTCGAGCGGCTTGCCGAACGAGGTCACCTCGGCCCCGAGACCGGCGAAGAGGGCGGAGAGCTCGTCGATGCGGGGGCTGTCGGGGCCGGGCCGACGGCGCCGGACGAGCTCCTCGAGGTGGGCGCGGAGCTGCGCCTGGCTGGCGATGACCACGGTGCTCACGCCCTCGTCGTCGGCCCGAGGGTCCGCGTGGACGTCGGCGTCGGGGTGGGAGTAGAGCACGGCGGTGTCGAACCACGGCTTGCGGTGGGTCTCGGCCCGGACGAGGTCGGAGATGCGCTGCGCCTGGCGCCGGACCTGCTTGCGGGGGGCGTGGCCCTGGTCGTGCGTGCGCAGCTCGAGCGAGGTGAGCGAGTCGCGCTTGACCTGGACCGCGAAGGGCGGCTCCAGCTCGAGGTCGCCGAGGAGCGTCGCGAACGAGGAACCGGCGTCCCGGGGGTGCACGCCGTCGAGAACGACGCCCTTCCACCCCTTGTTCTCGATCACGAGGGCGACCGTCGGCAGCAGCAGGACGTGGTCGACCTGCGCGACGAAGCGCCGGCTGCGCGTCGCGTCGACGGGGACGAAGACGAGGTTCGTCACGAGGGCGCCGTCGAGGCCGAGGTCGGTGACCGCGTCGAGCACCATGCGGCGGGAGGTCTCCTCCCACTTCGCCCCGGCCGCGACGAGGGCGCGGCTCTGCTGGGCGGACGTCTCGGCGTCGACCCGCCGTGCCTCGACCTGCTCGAGCTCACGGGCGTGGGCCTCGGCGGCGTCGCGGGCGGCCCGCTCGCGTTCGGCCGTGGCCTCGTCGAGCGCCTTCCGGTGCGCGTCCTCGCGGGTCCGCAGCGCCTCCTGCGCCGCCTTCGCCCGCCGACGCAGCAGCACCACGAGGACGATCAACACGATGAGGAGGACGGCGGCGACCGCCCAGGGCAGGTACGTGGTCAGCTCGCTCGTGTCAGGCATGCGCCCAGCAGACCACGCCCGGAGGCAGGGGCGGAGGAGGCGCACCGTGCCCGACGGAGGCGGTGGCCGAGCGCCCTACGGACCGCCGAGCCAGTGGTCGATCCGGTGGTGGTCCGGCTGGAAGCCGTTCTGCACGCCCCAGAGCACCGCCTGGGTGCGACTCGTCGCGCCGATCCGCCGGTACACCGACCGGATGTACGACTTGACGGTGTTCGGGCTGAGGTAGGTCAGGGCCGCGACCTCGGCGTTGCTCTTGCCCTGCGTGATGAGGGCCAGGATCTCCGACTCGCGGTCGGTGATGCCCTCGCGGCGGCCGGGCCAGTCGAGGCCGGGGGCGCTCGGCGCGCGGCCCCGGACGTCGCTGACGACCTGCTCGCCTCCGTGCACCGCCTCGAGTGCCTCCACGAGCTCGCGTGCCGTGAGGGTCTTCGACAGGTACCCGTGCACGCCCTGCGCGAGGGCCGCCTCCACCAGCTCGGGGTGGAAGTTCCAGGTGTAGACGACCACCTTGCCGGCCGCGGGGTTCGAGACGAGCTCGGCGAGCTCGTGGTGGTCGGACTCGGGCTGGGCGAAGGAGTCGTAGAGGACGACGTCGACCTGGTCCGACAGCGCCGTCGTGGCGTCGATCTCGGCGACGACGACCCGGTCGCGGTACTGGTCGAACATGTGGGCGAGGCCGGCGAGGACGACGTCGTAGTCGTCGACCAGGGCGACGGTGATCGAGCGGGGCGGGGCAAGGGGCATGACGTCACCATCCCACCCCGAGGGGTGTGCCGCCACACCTCCAGGGGTGGTCTGCTGAGCTGCGCGGCTCCACGGCACCGACGGTGCCCGTCGCGCACCTCTCCCGGAAGGAGAACACCATGATCGGTCTCATCATCAGCCTGCTCGTCATCGGCCTCATCGCGGGGTTCATCGCGCGAGCGGTGGTCCCGGGTCGTCAGAGCCTCTCGATCGCCATGACGATCCTCCTCGGCGTCATCGGCTCGTTCGTCGGCGGGTTCCTCGGCTTCCTGCTGTTCCAGAACGACCCGACCGACGGCTTCTTCCAGCCCGCCGGCATCATCGGCTCGATCATCGGCGCGATCGTGGTCCTCGCGATCTGGGTCGCCGTCTCGGGACGCCGCAGCGCCGCGCGCCGCTAGGGGCGTCGTCGTCGCGCGGGTGCGCCGGGTCGTGATCGACGACCCGGCCCCGCGCCCCCGGCGCACCGGGAGACCGACTTCGGACGTGGTCAGCTCTGACGGCGAGTCCACACTCGTTCGGTCCGCCCGGCCGACAGGGCCCCCAGCAGCGTCGCGACCACGACGAACCCCGTCGCCGGCCCGACCACCGCGCTGAGGACGAGGGCGAGGATGCCCGCGCATGCGCCGGCCACCACGCCCCCGACAGCTGCCACGGCGGCCGTCCGGACACCGAGCCGGCGGCCCTCGACCGATTCGCGCACGACCAGGCAGGCCAGGCTGGCGAGGACTCCCACCGCGGGGCCGACGACCGTGCCGGCCAGGGCGGCGACGACGACGAACACGGGCGTCAACGAGTTCTGGGCCAGCTGCGAGAGATCGGCGTCCGTGCCGGACCCGAGCGCGATGAGCATGCCGAGCGGGGCCGCGACGGCGCCGAGCAGCACGCCTTGGCCAGCACCACGCCCGATGAACGTCGACCGCAGCGTGCGTCCCTGCGGAGCGGCGTGCGTCTCCTCGCCCCGATCGCGTGGCTCGCTCGACGCGTCCATGGCTTCCCTCCCCCGAGGCACGCCACGTTACCGCCACGTGCACGAGATCCTCAGACACCCGACCGTGACGTTGCACCGTCGGGGCCCGCTCAGCGGCCCGCGGCGTGGTGGGCGGCCACGTCGGCGGCCGACAGGGCGACGTCGTAGACCGAGGTGTTCTCGAGGTCGCCTCGGTAGTGCGGGCTCGACGGCGTCTCGGGCCAGACTCCCCCCACCGTGTCGTAGCCGATGCGCCACCAGCCGAGGAAGTCCTCCGCCGCGTTCTGCGGCGACGACGCCACCTGCGCCCCGTCCACGTAGAGGACCATGCCCGACCCGTCGAGCGTGACGGTGGCGAGGTGCCACGCCCCGTCGGCGTAGGAGGCGGTGCTCGACATGGTGTACTGCTGGCCGCTGTACACGCCGAAGACGAGCGTGCCGCGGTCCGTGAGGTAGAGGTGCCGGTCGTACTGGGTCGAGGCCCCGGCCTGGCTGTTGCCGAAGCCCACGAGCTTCCCCCCGGCTGTCGTCGTCGTCCGGAACCACGTCTCGATCGAGAAGACCTGAGGCGCCCTCAGCCTCTCGGACGTCGTGACCTGACCGGTCACTCCGTCCAGCGTCAGCCACGGGCTCGCGCCCGACGCACAGCTCCCGCTCTGGATCACCGCCCCCTGGGTGAGCGTGCCCGTCCGCCCGTTGCCGCTGCTGTCCCGCAGCGACGTCCCGACGCCGTCGTTGTACTGGTACGCGAAGTGCGCCTGTGCGGCCACCGGGCGATCGAGGCAGGCGAAGCGTGACGTCGCGAGGCTGCTCGCCGTCGAGGTCGTGCCCGCGAAGGCGGAGTGGCTCGAGCCGACCACGAGCATCAACACGGCCACGCCGCCGACGACGGCGAGCACCGTCCCCGACACCCTGGCCGCCCAGGTCCGGGTCGTCACGGGGGCCCGCGCACGGTGACGGGAGGGACCGAGCGGGTCGACCACCTCCTCGTCGCCCCTCGGCTCGAGCCGGGTCAGGGCGATCAGCGCCAGCACGACCAGCGACGCCAGCAGGCCGCCGGCCACGCGGTCGCCGCCGTGCCAGAGCATCGGGGAGCCGACCGCGGGCACCCGCAGGACGCCCACGCCGTGGACGTCCTCGACAGGGACCGGGCTCGAGTCGGCCGACGCGTTGGCGTCGCCCTGCAGCCGGAGCCCGTCGTCGGTGGTCTCGACCAGCCGGTGCAGCCGGAGCTCGCCGGGTCGGTCGGGGTCGTCCACGAGCAGGACCTGGCCGGGGACGAGCAGGTCGGCGTCCAGCGGCATCGCCACCACCACGTCGCCCGCGACGATCCTCGGCGCCATCGACCCCGACACGACGGTGGTGGGCGACCAGCCCCAGAGGGCCGGCACCGCTGCCCAGAGCAGGAGGCACACGGCCGTCGTGAGGACCACCCGCGCACATGTCGCGACGCAGAGGGCACCCCAGAAGGAGAAGGCCGTGCGGCCGTCCTGCGGCGTGGTGGTCGTGGTCATGAGGGGACTCACGCTCCGAGTGGTCGACCGGGGTCGCCCACCGGTCAGCGGGTCTGGGCCTCCCAGGTGAAGGCGATCGCGGCACGGGAGTCCTGCCCGGTGTTCGGGGTGGCCGAGCTCAACGTGTAGGTGAACTGGAACGAGCGCGACTCGGGGGCGGTGCCCGACGGCGACCAGGTCGGCGAGCCGGTCGCGTAGCCGGTGCGCTGGCTCGCGAAGTCCGCGAGCGTGCCCGACCAGACCTGGGAGTCCTGGGTCGCGGGCGTGAACCCGTCGCACGACGCGCTCGATCCGCCGGTGCCCTGCACGATGCGCAGGTCGAGGTAGGACGAGAGCGAGTTCGTCGTCGTGGCCGAGGTGCCGTAGAGCCTGACCGCCGACGGCAGGGTGCCCTTCGACGTGACCGTGATGCACTTGCTCCCCGTGTCGCCGGGCTTCAGGCCGGAAGCCGAGAACAGGGCGACGTCGGAGTCGTCGTCCGAGAGCTGGACGGTGCCGGTCGACCAGTTGCTGGTGGGGTTCGACGTGGTGGCGGAGAACGCCGAGTACGAGGCGGTCGAGATGATCGCGCCGGAGGCGATCACGGCGACGGGCAGGGCTGCCCAGCGGGCACGGCGCATCCAGCGGGCGCGGCTGATCGTTCGGGACATGTCGGGAGGTCTCTCGGGTAACCCCTCGGGAGCCCCGATGGTGCCGGTCGGGGAAGGACTCGCGAAGGTCGGCACGGTGCCGATGAGGTGACGGTACCCACGGGTCGCCAGAGCGGTAAGGGGTCGCGTGTCCCCAAAGATGGGGATACGGCTGTACCCCGCGGCTCTCTCGGCCTTCTCCGCAGGACGACCGGGCGTCGGCACTCGTTCTCCGTACACGGGCCAGGGCTCGAGACGACGTCGAGGACTCCGCGACGGAGTCGTTCGCCGACTCGCAAGCGACCATGACGGACTGCGCTGGGTCGCCAGGTCGTGACGTCCGGGGTGGGTCGTGGCGCAGAGGTCGGGCCGCGCTGCGATGGTGGGCCCTACCGGGCTCGAACCGATGACATCCACGGTGTAAACGTGGCGCTCTACCAACTGAGCTAAAGGCCCTCGCGCCGGTCGGGCCGGGCGAGCAGGAGACAGGTTATCGCGAAGCAGACCCGGCCGACGGCTCCGGCGGGCCAGCCCTGACGGCGAGTCAGGCCGGGACGGACGTGAGCTGGTCGAGCGCGGCGCGATAGTCGGCCAGCGAGCGCGCCTGGCCGGGCTCGGTGAGGAAGTGCTCGCGGATGATGCCGTCGACGTCGATGAGGAACGTCGCGCGGGTGGCGAAGCCCTTGTGGTCGAGGAACACGCCGTACTCCTTGGACACTTCGCCGTGCGGCCAGAAGTCGGCCAGGAGGGTGAAGTCGTAGCCCTCCTCCTCGGCGAAGGCCCGCAGGGTCGCCTTCGAGTCGACCGAGATGCCGATCAGCTCGACGCGGGCGTCCTGGAACATCGCCAGGTTGTCGCGGAGGGTGCAGAGCTCGGCGGTGCAGGTGCTGGAGAAGGCCAGCGGGAAGAAGACGAGGGCGACGGGGCGCACGCCGCGGTAGTCCGCCAGGCGCACGTGCTCGCCGAACTGGTTCGGCAGATCGAAGTCGGGAGCCTGGATGTCGTTCTCCAGCGCCATGAGCACGTTCCTTCCGCGCCGGTCCGGGCGACCGACGTCAACACGAGGAGCGATGTTACGCCCCAGACGGCCGCGCGCGAGGACGTTCTCCCAGGGCGTGCCGAGCCTCCGTCGGCCGAGCCAACTAGACTCGCCAGGTCAGTGCGCGACGACGACCCGGGACCCGAGCCGCGTCGAGCTGACCGCCGTGCGCCCCCGTGGGGCGGCGGCTGTTGTCCACCACACACGAGTGATAGAGGTCAAGGGTGACGGTAAACGATCAGGATCCGTACACGGTCGACACGACCGACCAGGATCCCGAGGAGACCGCCGAGTGGAGGGAGTCCCTCGACTCCCTCGTCGCGGCGCAGGGCCACGAACGCGCACGTCAGATCATGAAGAGCCTGCTGTCTCGCTCGAGCGAGCTGCACCTCGGCGTGCCGATGGTCCCGAAGACCGACTACGTGAACACCATCGCCCCGGAGGACGAGCCGGAGTTCCCCGGCGACGAAGAACTCGAGCGTCGCTACCGCCGCTGGGTCCGCTGGAACGCGGCCGTCACGGTGCACCGGGCCCAGCGTCCGGGCGTCTCGGTCGGCGGCCACATCTCGACCTACGCCTCGTCGGCCGCCCTCTACGAGGTCGGCTACAACCACTTCTTCCGCGGCCAGGACCACGCGGGCGGCGGCGACCAGGTCTTCTTCCAGGGCCACGCCTCCCCGGGCATGTACGCCCGCGCGTTCCTCGAGGGCCGTCTCGGCACCGACCAGCTCGACGGCTTCCGCCAGGAGAAGTCGCACCACACCGGCGGCCTCAGCTCGTACCCGCACCCCCGGCTCATGCCGCAGTTCTGGCAGTTCCCGACCGTGTCGATGGGCCTCGGGCCGATCAACGCGATCTACCAGGCACAGGTGGCCAAGTACCTCACCAACCGCGGCATCAAGGACGCGTCGGACCAGCAGGTCTGGGCGTTCCTCGGAGACGGCGAGATGGACGAGGTCGAGAGCCGCGGCCAGCTCCAGGTGGCGGCCAACGAGGGGCTCGACAACCTCAACTTCGTCATCAACTGCAACCTGCAGCGCCTCGACGGCCCGGTCCGTGGCAACGGCAAGATCATCCAGGAGCTCGAGAGCTTCTTCCGCGGCGCCGGCTGGAACGTCATCAAGGTCGTCTGGGGCCGCGAGTGGGACGACCTGCTCGCCCGTGACACCGAGGGCGCCCTGCTCAACCTGATGAACACGACGCCCGACGGCGACTTCCAGACCTACAAGGCCGAGAGCGGCGCGTACGTCCGCGAGAACTTCTTCGGCCGCGACCCGCGCGCCCTCGAGCTCGTGAAGGACTTCACCGACGACCAGGTCTGGAACCTCAAGCGCGGCGGCCACGACTACAAGAAGGTCTACGCGGCCTTCAAGGCCGCCAGCGAGCACAAGGGCCAGCCCACGGTCATCCTCGCGAAGACCGTCAAGGGCTACGGCCTCGGCCCGGCCTTCGAGGGCCGCAACGCGACCCACCAGATGAAGAAGCTCACCCTCGACAACCTCAAGCAGTTCCGCGACGAGATGCGCATCCCGATCAGCGACGCGCAGCTCGACGAGGACCCGTACCTGCCGCCCTACTACCACCCGGGCGACGGCGACGAGGCGATCCAGTACCTGCACGAGCGCCGACGCGCCCTCGGCGGCTACGTGCCCGAGCGCCGCAGCAAGTACACCGAGATCGCGGTGCCCGAGGCGAAGTCCTACGACGTCGTCCGCAAGGGGTCGGGCAAGCAGGAGGTGGCCACCACGATGGCCTTCGCCCGTCTGCTCAAGGACCTGCTCCGCTCCCCCGACTTCGGCCACCGCATCGTCCCGATCATCCCGGACGAGGCCCGCACCTTCGGCATGGACGCGTACTTCCCGACGTCGAAGATCTACAACCCCAACGGACAGCACTACACGTCCGTCGACCGCGAGCTGCTGCTGGCCTACAAGGAGAGCCCCCAGGGCCAGCTCCTGCACGTCGGCATCAACGAGGCCGGCGCCTTCGCGGCCTTCACCGCCGTGGGCACGTCGTACTCGACGCAGGGCGAGCCGCTCATCCCGGTCTACGTCTTCTACTCGATGTTCGGCTTCCAGCGCACCGGCGACGCCATGTGGGCCGCGGGCGACCAGATGGCCCGCGGGTTCATCATCGGCGCCACGGCGGGCCGCACGACGCTGACCGGCGAGGGCCTGCAGCACGCGGACGGCCACTCGCTGCTGCTCGCCTCGACGAACCCCGCCGTCGTCTCGTACGACCCGGCGTACGGCTACGAGCTCGGGCACATCGTCAAGGCGGGCATGGACCGCATGTACGGGAAGAACGACGACGGCACCCCGTCGCACGACGACCCGAACGTCATGTTCTACATCACCGTCTACAACGAGCCGATGCAGCAGCCCGTCGAGCCGGACGACCTCGACGTCGACGGCGTCGTGCGCGGCATCTACAAGCTGAGGTCCGCCGAGAACCTGGGCCCTCGTGCCCAGCTGCTCGCCTCGGGCGTCGGCGTGCGCTGGGCCCTCGAGGCCCAGCAGCTGCTCGCCGACGACTGGAACGTGGCCGCCGACGTCTGGAGCGTCACCTCGTGGAACGAGCTGCGCCGCGACGGTCTCGAGGCCGAGGAGCACAACTTCCTCAACCCGAGCGCCGAGCCCCGCACGCCCTACGTCACCGAGAAGCTCCAGGGCTCCGAGGGTCCTGTCATCGCGACGTCCGACTTCATGGCGGCCGTGCCCGACCAGATCCGCGAGTACGTGCCCGGCGACTACCTGACGCTCGGCGCCGACGGCTTCGGCTTCTCGGACACCCGTGCGGCTGCTCGTCGGTTCTTCAAGATCGACGGCCCCTCCATGGTGGTCCGCACGCTGCAGGCGCTCGCGCGTCGCGGCGACGTCGACCGCAGCGTCGTCCAGCAGGCGATCGACCGCTACCAGCTGCACGACGTGACGGCCGGCACCAGCGGCACCGCCGGCGGGGAGAGCTGACGACCGCGTGAGCGCCGAGCGGGTCCCGGCCTCGCCGATGGAGCCGTCCGCGGCCACGAAGGAGCGAACGCTCGCGTGGCTGCGGACGGTGTCCGGGGAGTTGTCGACGGCGACCATCAAGCGGCTTGAGGAGACGCTTCCCTGGTACGGCGACATGCCGCCCGGCCGCCGTTCGGCGGTGGGCCTCGTCGCCCAGGCGGGCATCACCTCCTTCATCAGCTGGTTCGACGACCCTCGGTCGACGCCGTGGATCGCCGCCGACGTGTTCGGCGCGGCACCGCGGGAGCTGCTGCGCTCGATCAGCCTCCAGCAGACCCTCCAGCTCATCCGGGTCACGGTCGAGGTCGTCGAAGAGAGGGTCAAGGACGGCGACGACAGCCTGCGGGAGGCGATCCTCCTGTACTCGAGGGAGATCGCGTTCGCCTCGGCGGACGTCTACGCCCGGGCCGCCGAGGCGCGTGGCCTCTGGGACGCCCGGCTCGAGGCCCTCGTGGTCGACTCGATCCTGCGGGGCGAGTACGACGACGAGCTGCCGAGCCGCATCGCCGCGCTCGGTTGGCACGGCCACGGCGAGGTGTCCGTGCTCGTCGGCACGGCCCCGCGCATGCTCGACGTCGACCAGCTCCGCCGCACGGCTCGGCACCTCGACGCCGACGTCCTGATCGGCGTGCAGGGCAGCCGGCTGGTGCTGGTCATCGGCCGGGCCGAGCAGGAGACCGACGAGAACGGCGAGTCCACCTCGCAGCCACCGTTCACCGACATCGCCTCGGCCCTCGAGCCCGGCTTCGGCGACGGGCACCTCGTGCTCGGCCACGAGGTGCCGAGCCTCGTCGAGGCGGCGCAGAGCGCCAAGGCGGCCCTCGCCGGGTTCGCCGTCGCACGGTCGTGGCGGAACGCGCCTCGTCCGGTGCTCGCCGACGACCTGCTCCCCGAGCGCGCCCTCGCCGGCGATCCCCTCGCCCGCTCGACCCTCGTCAACCGCATCTACAAGCCGCTGAAGACGCACTCGACCGAGCTGCTCACGACCCTGTGGTGCTACCTCGACAACGGCCGGTCGCTCGAGGCAACGGCCCGCGAGCTGTTCGTGCACCCCAACACGGTCCGCTACCGCCTCAAGCGCGTCTCGGACGTGATCGGCTGGGACGCCACCGGCTCGCGGGAGGCCATCGTGCTGCAGTCGGCGCTGATCCTCGGGTCGATCGCCGACACCGACGGCCAGACGCCCCGACGACGCTGACCGCTGTGGCCGCGGCTGTGGTGATCCACAGTGTCCACGGCGATCTTTGGTCGGGTTGCTCCACACGGCAGGGGCAGGTCGTTGGCATGATGGACCGGTGATCGTCGTCGTAGCGCCCGGACAGGGCTCCCAGTCCCCCGGATTCCTCGAGCCCTGGCTGGAGGACGGCGCCCAGCGCGACTTCCTCGAGTCGCTGTCGGATTCGGCCGGGATGGACCTCGTCGCCCACGGGACGACGTCCGACGCCGACACCATCCGCGACACCGCGGTGGCCCAGCCCCTCATCGTCGCCGCCGGGCTGCTCACGGCCCGTGCCGTCTTCTCCCGCGTCGACCGCAGCCGGGTGGGCGGCGTCGCCGGCCACTCCGTCGGCGAGTTCACCGCGGCGGCGGTCGCCGGCGTGCTGACCGACGACGACGCCGTCCGCCTGGTCGCCGAGCGCGGTCGCGCCATGGCCGAGGCCGCGTCGCAGGTCGAGACGGGCATGAGCGCCGTCCTGGGCGGGGACGAGGCCGAGCTCGCCGCCCGCCTCGAGGCCCTCGGGCTCACCGCTGCCAACCACAACGGCGGCGGGCAGGTCGTGGTCGCCGGCGAGCTGACGGCTCTCGCCGCACTCGCGGCGGAGCCGCCCGCCAAGAGCCGGGTCGTGCCGCTGCAGGTCGCCGGGGCGTTCCACACGCGCTTCATGGAGCCGGCCGTCGAGCGCCTCCGCACCGCCGCCTCCTCGGTCACCGCCGCCGACCCGACCCTGCGGCTCTGGACGAACCACGACGGCAGCGCCGTCGACTCCGGCAGCCGCTTCGTCGAGCTGCTCGTCGGCCAGGTGTCGTCGCCCGTCCGGTGGGACGCCGTCATGACCTCGTTCGCCGACGCCGGCGTCACCGGCATCGTCGAGCTCGCCCCTGCGGGCGCCCTGACGGGCCTCGCCAAGCGCGCGCTGCGCGGAGTCCCCTCCGTCGCCGTGAAGACCCCCGACGACCTGCAGGCCGCCGTCGACCTCCTCGAGGGAGCAGAATGACCACCCCCCAGCTCAAGCAGCAGCACGGCGCCGAGTACACGCGCATCCTCGCGATCGGCGCCGCCCGGGGCGACCAGGTCGTGCCGAACGCCGACATCGTCGAGCCGATCGACTCCAGCGACGAGTGGATCCAGCAGCGCACCGGCGTCGTGACGCGCGTGCGGGCGTCGTCCGAGGTGCACGTCGTCGACCTCGCCGAGGCCGCGGCGAACGAGGCGATCGCCAAGGCCGGCATCCGTCCCGACCAGATCGGCGTCGTGCTCGTCTCCACCATCAGCGGCGGCGTCGCCACCCCCTCGGTCGCCTCGCTGCTCGCCGAGAAGATCGGCGCGAACCCCGCCGCCGCCTACGACATCTCGGCCGCCTGCGCCGGCTACGCCTACGGCATCGCGCAGGCCGACTCCTTCGTGAAGTCCGGTCTCGCCGAATACGTGCTCGTCGTCGGGGCCGAGAAGCTCAGCGACTTCATCGACCCGACCGACCGCACCATCTCGTTCCTCCTCGGCGACGGGGCGGGCGCGGCGGTCGTCGGCGCGAGCGACACCCCCGGCATCGCCCCCACCGTCTGGGGCAGCGACGGCTCGAAGTGGGACGCCATCCGCATGACGAACACGATGCAGGAGTACCGCGCCGGTGCCGGCGAGGTCGCCTGGCCGACCCTCCGCCAGGAGGGCCAGACCGTCTTCCGCTGGGCCGTGTGGGAGATGGTGAAGGTCGCGAAGCAGGCCCTCGAGCAGGCCGGCGTCACGAGCGACCAGCTCGCCGCGTTCGTGCCGCACCAGGCCAACATGCGCATCGTCGACGAGTTCGCCAAGCAGCTCGGCCTGCCGGACACGGTCGTCATCGCGCGCGACATCGCGACCACCGGCAACACGTCCGCCGCCAGCATCCCGCTCGCGACCCACCGCCTCCTCGAGGAGAACCCCGAGCTCAGCGGCGGCCTGTCGCTGCAGATCGGCTTCGGTGCGGGGCTCGTGTTCGGCGCCCAGGTGGTCGTCCTCCCGTAGCGCGCCGCGACGGCTCGCCGCCGCCGCCCTGTATAGGCTTTACCCCGGTCACCACGACACCCCCTCAAGGAGAACACACCATGGCACTGTCCACCGAAGAAGTCCTCGCCGGCCTGGCCGAGCTCGTCAACGACGAGACGGGCATCGCGACCGACACCGTCGAGATGGACAAGTCGTTCACCGACGACCTGGACATCGACTCCATCTCGATGATGACCATCGTGGTCAACGCCGAGGAGAAGTTCGACGTGAAGATCCCCGACGAAGAGGTCAAGAACCTCAAGACCGTCGGCGACGCCGTCACCTTCATCACCAAGGCACAGGACTAGACGTCGACGGCCCGGTCTCCCCTCGGGGCGACCGGGCCTCTCCGTCCCCCCTCGTGGGCTCCGCGCCTGCCGAGGGACGCACCGTCTCTCCAGGAGAATCGTCATGACCAAGAAGATCGTCGTCACCGGCCTCGGTGGCACCTCCCCCCTCGGCGGCACCGCCGTCGACAGCTGGAACGCGCTCCTCGCGGGCGAGTCCGGCATCACGACCCTCGAGCAGGAGTGGGTCGCCAAGTACGAGCTGCCCGTCACCATCGCCGGCCAGGCCAAGGTGCCGTCGGCCGACGTGCTCGACCGCCGCGAGACCAAGCGCCTCGACCCGTCCAGCCAGTTCGCCCTCACCGCCGCGCGCGAGGCCTGGGCCGACGCCGGCTCGCCCGAGGTCGTCCCCGAGCGCTTCATCGTCGACTGGGCCACCGGCATCGGCGGCGTGTGGACGCTGCTCGACGCGTGGGACACCCTCCGCGAGAAGGGCCCGCGTCGCGTCCTGCCGATGACCGTGCCGATGCTGATGCCCAACGGCCCCGCCGCCGCGATCTCGATGAGCCTCGGCGCGCGCGCCGGCGCCCGCACGGTCGTCTCGGCCTGCGCCTCCAGCACCGAGTCGATCGCCATGGCCTACGACCACCTCCAGTCCGGCCTCGCCGACATCGCCGTCGCCGGCGGCTCCGAGGCGGCCATCCACCCGATGCCCCTCGCCTCGTTCGCGGCCATGCAGGCGCTCTCGAAGCGGAACGACGACCCGGCCACCGCCTCCCGTCCGTACGACGTCACCCGGGACGGCTTCGTCCTCGGCGAAGGAGGCGCGGCGCTCGTCCTCGAGACCGAGGAGCACGCGCTCGCCCGCGGCGCCCGCATCTACGCCGAGCTGATCGGCGGAGCGGTCACGAGCGACTCGTACCACATCACCGCCCCCGACCCCGAGGGCACCGGTGCCGCCCGCGCGGTCATCGCGACGCTCGACAACGCCGGCGTCGAGCGCGACCAGGTCGTGCACGTCAACGCGCACGCGACCAGCACGCCGGTCGGCGACATCGCCGAGTACCACGCGATCAAGCGGGTCTTCGGCGACCACACCTCGAAGCTGATCGTCTCGGCGACCAAGGCGTCGACCGGGCACCTGCTCGGCGGTGCCGGAGCCATCGAGGCCCTCTTCACGGTGAAGGCGCTGCACGAGCGCCTCGCTCCCCCGACGATCAACGTCACCCAGATGGACGACGAGATCGACCTCGACGTCGTCGTCGGCGAGCCCCGTCGGCTGCCCGACGGCGAGATCGTCGCGGTCAGCAACTCGTTCGGCTTCGGCGGGCACAACGCTGTCGTCGCGTTCCGCTCCGTCTGATCCACCCTGTCCGCGCCTCTGCGCCGGGCACGACGAAGGCCGGTGTCCCCTCGGGGCCACCGGCCTTCGTCGCGTCGTGCGGGTGCGTCGAGGTCAGCCGACCTTGTGCAGCCAGACGACGGGGTTGCCCTCGCCGCTGTAGCGGAAAGGCTCGAGCTCGTCGTCCCAGGCCTGGCCGAGGGCGAGCCGCAGCTCGCGGTGCAGCTCGAGCGCGTTCGAGCCGGCGATGTCCATGGCGTAGCGGATCCGGTCCTCGGGCACGACGGTGTTGCCCGCCGTGTCGGTCTGCGCGAAGAACACCCCGAGGTCGGGCGTGTGCATCCAGCGCCCGCCGTCATTCTCGACGCCCGGATCTTCCGTCACCTCGTACCGGAGGTGCTCCCAGCCACGCAGCGCCGAGGCGATGCGTGCGCCGGCACCCTCGTCGCCCTGCCAGGAGAACTCGGTCCGCTGGGCGCCGGACAGGACCGGCTGAGCCACCCAGGCGAAGTTCACGGCATGCCCGAGGGCACGACCGACCGCCCACTCGACATGCGGGCACAGTGCACGAGGGGACGAGTGCACGAAGAGCACTCCCCTAGCCGTTGCAGCAGCCACGATTCCTCCATCCGTTAGGTGCGACTTCCCCATCGACCTGTGGACACGTGGACCGTGTGCGTGCTCTCGTGCGTGTTCGGTTGTGTGCGGACCTCGATCCGCTGGGTCGATCATGACACGTGCTCCCTGGACGTCACAACCGTGCAACGGCTGGCAATCGGCCGGCCTGCCCCGCCGGGGAGTGCGGGACGGGCGACGAGGAGGCGGCCGCAGCGCCCCCGGGAGCCGCCCGCGCCTCCTACTTGGCCTGCGAGTAGTCGTCGACGACGGCCACGGTCAGCGGGAACCGCACCGGAGCGTCGCCGAACAGCATCCGGCCCGCGGCCGCCGCCGCCTCGACGACGAGGACCGCGACCTCGTCGGCCGTGTCCGCCGGCGCGTGCACGACGACCTCGTCGTGCAGGAAGAACGTGAGGTGCGGGGCGTCGTCCCCCCGGTCGCCGAACCGGTCGTGCAGCGCCTGCCGGAAGGCGCCCAGCCAGCAGAGCGCCCACTCCGCTGCCGTGCCCTGGACGACGAAGTTGCGGGTGAAGCGTCCCCACGACCGCGCGTCGCGCCCGACCTCGGCGCGGGGCATCTCGGGCGGGAGCTCGTCCGCGGCGCCGTCGCCGGGCGACGGGGAGGTCCGCCCGAGGAGGGTGCGGACGACGCCGCCCTGCTCGCCGGTGCGCGCAGCTGTCTCGACGAGGGCCATCGCCTGCGGGAACCGGCGTGCCAGCCGCGGCACGAGACGCCCGCTCTCGCCCTGGGTCGCGCCGTACATCGCCCCGAGCATCGCGACCTTGGCCTCGGCCCGGCTCGCCACCGCGCCGCTCGCGACGATGCCCTCGTAGAGGTCGCCCTGACCCGCCGCCGCCATCGCGCGATCGCCGGAGAGGCCGGTGAGGATGCGCGGCTCGAGCTGCGAGGCGTCGGCGACGACGAGCTTCCAGCCCGGGTCGGCCACCACGGCGGCCCGGACCGCCCTCGGCAGCTGCAGGGCGCCTCCCCCGCTCGTGGCCCAGCGGCCGGTGACGCTGCCGGCCGGCACGTAGTCCGGCCGGAAGCGCCCGTCACGCACCCAGGCGTCCAGCCAGGCCCAGCCGTTGGCGACGAGCAGTCGCTGCCGCCTCTTGTACCGCAGCAGGGGCTCGACGGCGGGATGGTCGTGACGTTCGAGCTCCCACTTGGTCGTCGAGGCGACGTGGACGCCGGCCGAGTTCAGCGCGCGCACCAGCTCGGCGGGCGAGTCGGGGTTGAGGTCGGGGGCGTCGAGCCGGCTGCGCACCTCGTCGAGGTCGGTGCGCATCAGCGCCGGGCGTTCCCCCGCGGCCGGCCGTGGTCCGAGGGCCTCGCTGAGGACCCGGTCGTGCACGCGGGCCGACCACGGGACGCCGTGGTGCCGCATCTCGACGGCGATCAGCGCGCCCGTCGACTCGGCGGTCGTCAGCAGCTCGAGTCGTGCCCGCTCCGGGCTCGTCTCGATCGCCGCCCGCTGGCGGAGGAACTCCCCTGCCGGGTCGGGCAGCGACTCGGGCAGCACGTCGAAGAGGCCGTCGCGGGGGCCGTCCACGCCTTGGGGGACGTCCCACGGGCCGCGGGGCGCCCCGTGCAGCTCCGACCCCGCCGTCGCGACGGCCGACCGCAGCAGCGCGTGGCAGAGCCGCAGGTCGACGCAGCGCGCCACGCGGACGCCCGCCTCGAGGAGGCGCGGGTACCACCGGGGGGTGTCGTCCCAGACCCAGCGGGGCCCTGCCGTGCCCTCGGGGCCCGACTCGCGCCTCCGGACGGCCTCGACCAGGTCGACGTCGGCGACGACCTCGACGTCGGCCGGGACCAGCGCCTGGTCGGGGGCGGGACGGCGCCAGGTGGTCAGCTCGACGTCGCCGTCGGAGAGGCGACGGGCGAGCACGAACATCCGTCGATCATCCCACCCCCTGCCGACAGGACGCGCCTGCGGCCCCGGAGCCTCGCCGCTCCGTCGGGCCCGGCCACGCCGTCAGTGCAGCAGTGCGCCGTCGCGGTCGAGCACGTTCTTCTCGCCGGCCTCGATCGGCACGGCCAGCCGGTTCTGCGGGGGCGGGATCGGGCAGTTGAAGGCGTACGAGAACGCGCAGGGCGGCAGCACGGCCTGGTTGAAGTCGAGCACGATCGTGCCGTCGTCGCAGGGGGTCGGGAACAGGAAGCGACCGACCGAGTAGGTGCTCTCGCCGTTGGTCGCGTCGCCGAACACGAGCTGCAGGCGGTCGCCGGACCCGCTGGGGAACGCGGCCAGCTCGTGGTCGACGCCGTCGAGCGAGAACCGGATCAGTCCGGGCAGGGGCTTCGGGCGGCTCAGGTCGAGGTCCGCCTGGTGCCGGATGTCCACCTCCGCGCCTGCCTCGGTCGGGACGAAGTCGGCCGTCACCACCCAGGCGGGGTCGTGCTCGAAGGAGTCGATCGACCCGAACCGACGGATGCCCTCGGACTCTGCGTCCCACACGCGCAGTCCCCAGCTCGAGCTGTCGTCGTTCGCGATCACGGTCCCGGTCAGGGCGTCGGAGAACCGCACGGCGCTCGGCGTCACCGCGTCGTCGCCCGCGACGAGCACGGTGCCGTCCACGACCTCTCCGTCCACCTGCACGCCGTCGGCGGCGGTCGCGGTGACGAGGAGCCCCGCGAGGCCGTCGGGCGCCGGCGCCCAGGTGCCGGCGACGCCCCAGACGGGCTGGGGAGAGTCGACCCACTGGGTGTTGACGAGCGCCAGGGGGCCGCGGGGGCTCACGGCGCGGGCGCTCCTGGCCTCGTGGAACCGGGCGAGCTCGTCGGCGGGGCTGCGGGTGTCGGTCATGCGTCCTCCTCGGGGTGCGCGCGGGTCGCCGCGCCGGGCGTGACCATCATCGACCCGTCCGGGGCCGCGCGCCCCGCGGCACGGCGAGGTCCGCGGCTGCTCGGCCCGGTGCGCGGGTCAGATGTCGTCCGGGACGCCCAGGCGGCCCAGCTGCTCCTCGAACGAGACGACGTCGGCGAACGGGTCGCGACGCTCGGTGTGCCGCAGGGAGACCAGCGCGGCGAACTCGTCCGCCGCGCGCGTCACGCGCTCGGGCAGGCCCGTGGTCGTCGAGTCGCCGGCGCCCCAGTCCTCCGCCGCGGCGAAGACGCCGGTGGGCACGACGACGGCACGCAGGTAGGAGAAGAGCGGCCGCAGCTCGTGGTCGAGAACGAGCGAGTGCCGCGCCGTGCCCGCCGTCGCGCCGATCAGCACGGGCGTGCCGGTCAGGGCCGTGTTGTCGAGCACGTCGAAGAACGACTTGAACAGGCCGCTGTAGGAGCCGGTGAAGACCGGCGTGACGGCCACGACCCCGTCCGCGGCGCCGACGGCCGCCAGCACGTCGGCCAGCGCCTCGGACGGGAACCCCGTCAGCATCGCGTCGGTCACGTCGTGGGCGTGGTCCCGGAGCTCGACGACCCGGAAGTCGGCGGGTGAGCCCTGGTCGAGCAGGGCCCGGGCGCTCGCCTCGGCGAGACGGTCGGCGAGGAGCCGGGTGGAGGAGGGCTGGCCGAGCCCTGCCGAGAGGACGACGATCTTCCTGGTGCTCACGGGGCGCCTCCTACAGGCTCGGGACGGACGCGGCGTCGGCCGTGACCGAGGACGTGACGGACGAGGTCGCGGCAGAGGCGGCGGCCGCGGCCACGAGGGAGGCGTGCGTCGGCGCGTCGGGGACGCCCGCGGCACGACGGGACGCGAACTCGCGACGGAGCACGGGCACGACCTCCTCGCCGAGGATGTCGAGCTGCTGGAGGACGGTCTGCAGGGGCAGTCCGGCGTGGTCGATGAGGAACAGCTGACGCTGGTAGTCGCCGACGTACTCGCGGAAGCCGAGCGTGCGGTCGATGACCTCCTGCGGGCTGCCCACGGTGAGCGGCGTCTGGCTGGTGAAGTCCTCCATGCTCGGACCGTGGCCGTAGACGGGGGCCTCGTCGAAGTACGGACGGAATGCGCGCTTCGCGTCCTGCGAGTTCTTGGCCATGAAGACCTGCCCGCCGAGCCCGACGATCGCCTGGTCAGCGCGGCCGTGGCCGTGGTGCTCGAAGCGGCTGCGGTAGAGCTCGACCATCTGCTTCGTGTGCGAGGCCGGCCAGAAGATGTGGTTGGCGAAGAATCCGTCGCCGTAGTACGCGGCCTGCTCGGCGATCTCCGGGCTGCGGATCGAGCCGTGCCAGACGAACGGGGCGACGCCGTCGAGCGGACGGGGCGTCGCGGTGAAGCCCTGGAGCGGCGTGCGGAAGTGGCCCTTCCAGTCGACGACGTCCTCGGTCCAGAGGCGTCGCAACAGGGCGTAGTTCTCGATCGCCAGGTTGATCCCCTGACGGATGTCCTTGCCGAACCAGGGGTAGACCGGGCCCGTGTTGCCGCGGCCGAGGGTGAGGTCGACCCGGCCGTCGGCGAGGTGCTGCAGCATCGCGAAGTCCTCGGCGATCTTCACCGGGTCGTTCGTCGTGATGAGCGTCGTCGCTGTGCTCAGCTGGATGCGCTCGGTCGTCGCCGCGATCGTGGCGAGCAGGGTCGTCGGGCTCGAGTTCACGAACGGCGGGTTGTGGTGCTCGCCGGCTGCGAAGACGTCGAGGCCCACCTCCTCCACTTTCTGGGCGATCGTCACCATCGCCTTGATTCGCTCGTGCTCGGTCGGCACCCGGCCGGTGGTCGGGTCGGCCGTGATGTCGCCGACGGAGAAGACTCCGAACTGCATGGTCTCACCTCAGATCTAGTTCATGCGTCTGCATGTAGTTGGGTGAACGACGGGGCTGCCGCGTTCATTCCCGACCTCGCCGACTCGTCGTCCCGCCTCGCCGGCCGGTCGGTCGACCGGCCGGCGATCGGTCGGTCGGACGGTCGGTCGGTCGGTCGGGCGGCAACTCCTGCATCCGGGTCCGCACCGCTGCTCCACACAGGGCGGACACCGCGGCGCAGCGGCACCGATCAGGAGTTGCCGACGCGAGACGGGACCGACGCGGCTCCGGCGGCGGCAGCGGCTGCGGCTGCCGCTCCGGCTGCCGCTGCTGCTGCGGCGGCGACGCACGTTCCCGCCTTCATCGTCCCGTCCCGTCATGACGCGCCCTGCCCACTCCTGTCCCGCCCTGTCCCCTCGTCTCGTCTCCTGACCGGTCGACAACTCCTGCATCCGGGACCGCTCAGCCGCGAAGCAGGCGACACGCGCCGCGGCGCGGCGGCACCGATCAGGAGTTGCCGACGCGAGACGGGACCGACCGCGAGCGGCACGCGGCAAAGCGGGCGCCGGGCGGACCGTCGGGCGCGAGTCAGCGGGGCGCGGGTCAGCGGGGCGCGAGTCAGCGGGGCGCGAGTCAGCGGGGCACGGGTCAACGG
>NZ_CAUPYL010000021.1:0-25618 GCF_963515265.1 uncultured Frigoribacterium sp. | reverse complement strand
CTCCCGGCCGCTGCTCGGCCCAGGCAGCCCCGGCGTCGAGGGCGCGGTCGGCGAGGGCGAGCAGCCGCTGGTGCCGGTCGGCGCCCGACCGGCTGAGGAACCGGCGGAGCGACGACGTCCAGCGGCCGTAGGTCTCCTGCACGGCCTGCTCCTCGGCGAGCAGCGACGAGATGAGCTGCTCGAGCTGGGCGCGCTGGCGCTCGCCGATCTGGGAGGCGGCGTCCGGCTGGGCGAGGACCGTCCCGATGTCGGCACGCATCTGGTCGATCTCGCTCGACGACAGCATCTGCGCGAAGCCGCGGTAGGCCCGCCCCTCGGGCGTCTGCTCGAGCAGGTCGTTCTCGCGGAGGTACTGGTCGACGAGCGCTCCCTTGCCGAGGTCCTCGCTCGCGGCACGGCGGGCGACCTCGCGGTGCCGCTGCTCGACCATCGCGCTCAGCTGACGGAAGTCGGCGGGCAGGGACGCCGTCAGCCGGACGACCTCGTGCAGCTGACGGCTCAGCGCGTCGAGGGGGACCGGCTCGGTGCCGTGCTGCTCGATCCGGTCGCGACGACGCTGCAGGTCAGCCAGCTGCGCGTCGATGCGGCCCAGCTGCGACTCGACGCTCGGGTCGGCGAGCCCGGCCAGCTGCCGGACCGCGTTCGCGATGCTGCCGAGGCGCGCCTCGCTGACGGCGTTGTCCGCCTCGACGAGCTCGCGCACGATGCGCAGCGCCCGGAGCGCGTGCGGCGACAGACGGTACTCGGCACGGGCCGTGTCCGCCGAGGAGGCGCGGGTGCGGACCAGCCACCGGGCGTCGACCCAGCTGCGGCAGTAGTCCGCCGGGGTGGCGCGCATCTCGGCTGCGGGGCCGTCCGGGGCCGGCGCGGGCGGCGCCTCCTCGGCTCGGCCCTGTTCGCCGCCGCCGCTTCGTGCGTGCTCGGCCGCGTTCTGCTCGAGGGCGTCGGCGACGCGCTGGTGGAACCAGTCGGCCGAGACCGGGCCCTCGGCCTGCTCGAGGTGCTCGGAGAAGAGGGGAACGACCCAGCGGCTGTTCGTGCTCCGGAGGAGAGCCCAGGTCGGGTCCGCCTCCCACACGTCGCGCACGTCGTCGCGGGTCAGGGGGCCACCGGGGGCTGCGGCCTCAGGGGCTGGGGCTGCTGTCTCGTCCACCGTTCGTCCCCTCCTGCGCCGTGCCGACCGTGCTCGATGTCGACGGACGACGATACCGTGCGCGGGCGGCGCGCCCGGCCCCGGCGGGTCCCCGTCGCCGGCGGCGGGTGAGCGCCCGTCCGCCGCCGGGCACGGGGACCCGCCGACTGGCACAGGGACCCGCCGACTGGCACAGGGACCCGCCGACCGGCACAGGAACCCGCCGACTTGCGCAGGTCAGAGCCGCGCGGTGCTCCACTCGACGTCGAGGGTCGAGGTGGCGCCGGGCGCCAGGGTCGTCAGCGGACCGAGCACCTCGAGCTCGACGAGGTGGGCGGAGGGGTGCAGGCCCTCGAGTGACTCGATCGGGGCGTCGGTGGGCCGCTGCAGCCAGACCTCGACCTTCGAGCCTCCGTCGGGCCAGGTGCCCGCCTCGACTGGTGACGTCGCGAGGCCGATCTCGAGCCCGTCGGGACCGTGCAGCTCGACCGACCCGGACGCACCCGGGTAGCCACGCTTGGCGACGCCCGTGCCGAGCGGCAGGACGACGTCGTGACCGCGGTGTGCGCTGACGAGCCCGCCCTCGTAGGTCCCGAGGTGGAGTTCCTCGGCCGAGGCGGCGTGGGGCACGACGACGACCGAGCCCTCGGCCGCGCGGCCGTCGGGCCCGCCGGTGTCGACCTGGCACACCTCCCAGATCGACCAGCGCCGCGTCGTCGCCGACGTGTTCGTGAAGGCGACCCGCTCGGTGAACGACGACGTGCCGTCGAGGAGGCGGAACTCGCGGACGACCCGGAGCCCGGTCCGCAGATCGTCGCCGCTGGTGAGCGTCACGGTCGCCTGGGCGTCGTCCGCCACCCACTCCGCGGTCCACGGCCCGGAGTCGAGCACGGGATCGGGCGGGCCTGCCCACTCGTCCGGCCCCGACCAGCCCTGCGGCGCCGGCCAGGTCTTGGAGCCGCCGAGGTTCGCCCAGGTGTCCATGCCGCCGTCGCTCGCGGGCCAGTCGGCCACGGGCACGACCGGCACGAGGTCCGCGTCGATCAGCTCGGGGTTCTGCCAGAGCAGCTCGCGGCCGCCCACGACGAGTGACAGGAGCCGCCCGCCTCGGGTCGGTGCGAAGACGAGGGCCAGCTCGTCGGTCGTGACGCGGAGGAGGGGCAGGTCGGCCCGCCCGGTCCGCTCGACGACGACCGTCACGAGGCGGCGTGCCCCACGGTCGTCGTCCGCGACGCGGGCTCCTCGCGCACGGGAGCGCCGTCCGGCACCAGCACGACCTTGCCGGTCGCCCCGGCCGCCGCGATCCGGTACGCCTCGTCGGCGTCGCCGAGCGGGAGGCGGTGCGACACCACGATCTCGGGGCTGAGGCCGCCCTCGGCGATCATGCGCGCGACGTCCTCCATGCCCTGCAGCGACGTCACCCACGAGGCCGTGAGTGTGAGCTGCTTGTGCAGAAGCGTGTCCGAGACCTCGGTCTCGAGCCGGCCCCCTTCGCCGAGCAGGCCGACCCTGCCCCACTCGGCCGCCGCCTCCACCGCGGTCGACCGGCCGGGCGTGCTGCCCGAGCAGTCGACGGCGACCTGGCAGCCGACGCCGTCGGTGAGGGCGAGGACGGCCGACACCGCGTCGGCGTCGGCGAGCACGACGTCGTCGACGAGTCCCGTGGCGCGGACGAACTCGATGCGCTCGGGCGAGCGCTCGACGCCGATCACGCGACGGGCGCCGAGCATCCGGCCGAGCATGGCGGCCGCGAGTCCGACGGGGCCGAGCCCGACGACGAGCAGGTCCTCGCCGCCGTGCACGCCCGTGCGGCGGAGGCCCTCGTACGCGGTGCCGAAGCCGCACGCGATCAGGGCGCCGTCGACGTACGAGAGACCGTCGGGCAGCGGCACGCAGGTGGACTCGTCGACGAGCACGTACTCGGCGTGCCCGCCGTCGCGCTGCCAGCCGTACGACGCCTTGTGCGGCTGGTCGGTGCAGCTGATGAAGTAGCCCGAGCGGCAGTTGCGGCACCGGCCGCAGCCCTGGATGTGGTAGACGATCACGTCGTCGCCGACGCCGAAGCGGGTCACTCCGGTGCCCGCCGAGACGATGCGCCCCGAGGGCTCGTGCCCGGCGACGACGCCCTTGTAGGCGGGCGCGCCGTCGAGGCCCTTGTGCGTCTTGTAGCCGCCGTAGATGAAGCCGATGTCGCTGCCGCAGATGCCGCTGGCGCCGACCTGCACGAGCACCTGGCCGGGGCCGGGCGTCGGCACGTCGTGGGTGCGCAGCTCGGCGGTGCGGTCACCGGGCAGGAACACGCCCTGCATGGTGTCGGGCAGCGACGAGGAGGTGCCGGTCGAGCCGGCGGGGGAGGGTGCGGTGGTGGTCATGGCCTAGCTCTCTTCGATCGACCCGCGCTTGCGGGACAGGGTGACGTTGAGGAGGACGGCGAGCACGATGATGACACCGCGCACGACGCTCTGGAGGAACGAGTCGACGCCGAGCAGGACGAGCCCGTTGCCGATCAGGGTGATGAAGATCACGCCGAGGAACGTGCCGACGAGGCTGCCGCGCCCGCCCGACATCGCCGTGCCGCCGATGACGACCGCGGCGATCACGTCGAACTCGAGGCCGTTCGCCGCTCCGGCGTTGCCGGAGCCGAGGCGGGCGGCGAGCAGGACGCCGCTGAGCGCGCCGAGCATGCCCATGATCGCGAACAGGACGACGCGCACCCGGGCGACCTTGATGCCGGCCAGGCGTGCGGCGGCCGCGTTGCCGCCGATGGCGAAGACCGAGCGGCCGAAGGCCGTCTTGCGGGCGACGAACGCGAAGACGAGGAACGCGACGATCATGATGACCGCCGGGGTCGGCACGCCGACGATCGTCCCGGTGAGGAACGGCATCACCGGCTCGTCGAGCGGCAGCGGCACGGGCAGGGCGTCGGTGCCGAACTGGCCGAGGCCGCGGAGCACGCTCCAGAGCCCCAGCGTCGCGATGAACGACGGCACGAGGAACCGGGCGCGCAGCACGCCGGCGAGGGCGCCCCAGCCGGCCCCGACCACGAGGGTGATGAGGATGGCGAGCAGGGCCGGCAGGCCCCACTGCGTCATCGCGACGGCGACGATCACCGACGACAGGGCGACGGCGGGGCCGGTGCTCACGTCGATCTCGCCGGCGATGATCACGAGGGTCATGCCGGTGGCGGCGATGCCGATCAGGGCGGCGTCGCGCAGCAGGCCGCTCTGGTTCGCGATCGTGAAGAAGCCGACCGCGTTGAACATGAGGTAGAGGTACAGCAGCACGATCGCGACGAGCAGGCCGACGATGTTGACGAGGGTGGTGTTGCGGCGGAACGCGTCGCGGACGCGGCCGAGGGCGGAGTCGCGGGGCGCGCCTCCTCGTCCCGGGGCCGGGGTGGTCGTGGGGTCGAGCGTGGTGGTCATCGGGTCGTCCTTCTCTAGCTCGAGACCATGGAGGCCTGGAGCAGCACGGGCAGGGAGATGTCGGGGGCGCGGAACTCCTCGCGGAGCCCGCCGTCGCGGAGCACGAGGACGCGGTCGCAGGCGAGCGGCAGTTCTTCGATCTCGCTCGAGACGAAGACGACGAGCTTGCCGGTGTCGGCGACGGCGCGCATGATCTCGTAGATCTGCGCCTTCGCCTCGACGTCGACGCCGCGGGTGGGCTCGTCGAGCAGCAGCACCCGGCTGTCTGCGTGCAGCCAGCGGGCGATCACGGCCTTCTGCTGGTTGCCGCCGCTGAGGGTGCTGATCGGGCGCGACAGGTCGTGCGCCTTGATGCTGAGCTTCTCGGCGAGGGCCTTCGTGGCCGCGGCGATCGAGCCGGCCGACAGGGCGCCTCCTCGGCTCACCTTCGCGAAGTCGCTCATGACGATGTTCTCGTCGATGCCGAGGCCGGGAACGACGCCCCGGCCCTTGCGGTCCTCCGGCGTCATGCCGACGCCGAGCGCCAGCATGCGGGAGGCGGTCGGCCGGTCGACGACGGAGCCGGCGATCGAGATCGTGCCGGAGGCGGCGGGACGGAACCCCGCGATGGCCTGCAGCAGCTCGGTGCGGCCCGAGCCGAGCAGCCCGGCGATGCCGAGCACCTCGCCGGCACGGCCCTCGAAGCTCACGCCGCGGAGCTTCGGCGCCACGTCGAGGTCGGTCACGCTCAGCAGCACCTCGCCGCTGGTCGCCGGGCGGGTGGCGACCGCGCGCTCCTCGGGGTCGGCGCCGATCATCAGCTCGATGATGTGCGCGGTGTCGCTGCCGGCGATCGAGACGGTCTCGACGACCCTCCCGTTGCGCATCACCGTCGCGGTGTCGGCGATCTGCCGGATCTCGTCCATCCGGTGGCTGACGTAGAGCACCGCGACGCCCTGCGCGGCGAGCCGTCTGACGGTGTCGAGCACGAGGTCGACCTCGGCCGCGGCGAGGGCGCTGGTCGGCTCGTCGAGGATGAGGAGGCGCGGGTCGTCCTGCAGCGCCCGCCCGATCTCGACGATCTGCTGCTGGGCGAGCGTCAGCCCGGCCACCTCGGCGTGCACGTCGATGTCGGCGCCCAGGCGCTCGAACGTGGCGCGGGCCCGCTCGACCATGGCGCGCGTGTCGATGCCGAACCGGCCGCGGGGCCAACGGCCCATGGCGAGGTTCTCAGCGACGGTGACGCCGGGGACGAGGCTGAGCTCCTGGTAGCAGGTGGCGACCCCCGCGGCGGAGGCGGCGGTCACCCCGCCGTCGCCGAGCGGCTGACCGCCGAGCAGCACCTCGCCGGTCGTCGGGGTCTCGACGCCGCTGAGCAGGCGGATCAGCGTGGACTTGCCGGCGCCGTTCTGGCCGAGCAGGGCGCGGACCTCGCCGGCGTGGACGGCGAAGTCGACCCCGTCGAGGGCGGTGACGCCGGGGTAGACCTGGCTGACGCCGCGGGCCTCGGCGATGGGCGCGCCGCGGTCGCGCTCGGGATCGAGCGGCGCGGCCGGGGTGGCGGCTGTCGACTCTGACAAGGGAATCCTCCGTGGATCGGGGAGTGGAGAGAAAGGAACGGACGAGGAGGAGCCCGGCAGGCAGCCGGGCTCCTCCTGCCGATCAGGGAAGGCCGTCGGGGTGGGTCTCGGACCAGCCGGCGGCGTCCGCGGGCAGGTACAGGTCGATCGGCGCGGCGACGACCTTCTCGTCGGGGGTCTTGCCGTCGATGGCGTCCTGGGCGGCGGCGAAGGCGAGCTTGCCTGCCTCGATGCCGCTGATGTCGACGACGGCCTTGAGGACGGAGCCGTCGGCCAGCTCGGCGGCGATGTCGCTCGTCATGTCCGAGCCGAAGACGGCGACCTGGCCGGTGAGGCCGCGGGTCTGGACCGCCTTGTACGCACCGACGGTCGCGCCTCCTGCCTCGCCGTAGAGCCCGTCGAGGTCGGGGTTCGCGCTGAGCATCTGCTCGGCGGTCGAGACGGCCGTGTCGACCTCGGCGCCCTCCTGGTTGGCGACGAAGACGGTACCGGGCAGCGCTGCGGTCAGAGCCTCGGAGAAGCCCTTGTAGCGCTGCTGGCACACCTCGTACTGCTCGCAGTTGATGACGCCCATCTTCGGGGCCGTGATGCCGGCCTCGGTGAAGTAGGCCGCGGCCTGCTTCCCCAGGTCGCCGCCGAACTTCAGCGGGTCGCCGAGCACCCAGGCCGTCACGTACTCGTCGACGGCGTCGTCGCTGACGCAGGTGTTGTAGCAGATGACCGGGATGCCGGCCTCGCTCGCCTGCCGGACGGCGGGGACGCTGCCGTCGGTCGACACGGCAGACATGATGATCGCGCTGACGCCGGAGGAGGTCAGCGTGTTCATGAACGAGCTCTCCTTCGAGACGTCGCCCGCCGAGGTCGACTCGAGGAAGTCGACCTTCTTGGAGTCGGCGTCGGCCGCGTCCTGCACGCCCTTCTTCACGCCTCCGTAGAAGCCCTGCGAGTCGAGGTAGAGGGCGCCGATGCGCTCGGCCCCGCCCTCGCCGCCGTCGGCGGTCGGGATGGAGCAGCCGGCGAGGGCGGCGGCGGCCGCGAGCAGCGCGGCCGCGGAGAGGACGCGGCGTCGCGTCCTGGGGCGTGTCGTCATGGTCATGGTTCCTTCCTAGAGGCGACCGGCGTCGTCGCCGGTCGTGATCGCGGGGGCGGTCGGGTCGGGCCTGGAGGCGGGGGAGCTGGCAAGGACAGGGGAGGAGCGACGCGGCCGATCGGTCGCGAGGTCGGTCCGCAGGTCGCGGACCACGTCCCGGAGCCGCCGGACCTCGGCGTCCCGCACGTCCTGCGGGTCGTCCTGGAACAGCAGCATCGTCGGCAGCGACGTCGCGAAGTAGTCGACCTCGGCCGGGGTCGAAGCGAGGTCGTCGACGAAGGCGTCGAACTGCCCGAGCAGGGCACGCGCTTCGTCGTGCGCGCCGAGGCGTGTCAGGGCGGTGACGGCGGCGGCGCTGCGCTCGGTGAAGGCCTGGGTCGCCATGCCGGCGAAGTCGCCGGTGGCGGCCGCGGCCTGCTGCCAGGCGTCGCGAGCTGCTCCGTCATCGCCGAGGGCGGCCAGGGCGTCGCCGAGGGCGAGGTGCAGCTCCGCCGTCGTCTGGAGGGGGTGACGTGCCTCGCCCAGGGTCGCCGGGGGCTCGAGGGCCGACTCGACGCGGGCACGGGCCTCTGCCGCGTCGCCCGCGGTCAGCGCCTCGCGTGCGGCCGCCAGCTGGGCGGCCTCCCAGACGCCGAGCACCTGGCCCTCGCCTCCCTCCCAGGGCTGGAACCGGCGCACCGCCACCGCGGAGATCGCGTCGTGGTGACGACCCACGAGGGTCAGCAGCCGGGCGCGGACGACGCTGAGGTCGTCCCGCTCGTCGACCAGGTCGGGTCGCAGCTCGAGGGCCCGGAGGCGGTCGGCCGGAGCCGTGCCGCTGCGCTCGGCGAGCTGGTCGGCCTCGAAGAGCAGCCGGGAGTCGTCGGGACGACGGCGCCGGGCGGCCTCGAAGTGCGTCGCGGCCAGCTCGGCGTCGTGCTCGACGTTGTAGGCGGCGATGCCCAGGTTGCGCTCGGCGACCGCGGCCTGCGCGTCGTCGACATCGCCCTCGAGCGCCCGACGCCAGGCGTCGGCGGCGTCAGCACCGCGGCCGTGGGCGTAGAACCAGCTGCCGAGCAGCGACCAGGCGAGGCCGTCCGCGGGAACGACCTGAACGGCCTCGACGAGGGCGGCGACGTCGTCGAGCCGCGAGGGGAGGCAGCGGGTGGCGTCGACGGCGTGCAGCGCGACGAGCGCACGGCGGGCCTCGTCCGTGCGACCCACACGGGCCAGCAAGGAGGCGCGGTGGTAACCGAGCAGCGGCCCCACGTTCACCTGCCCCTGCGCGGCCCGGGGGAGCTGCGCCTGGGCGAGGTCGAGCACCGAGAGGGCCTCGTCGAGCCAGCCGGCGGAGCCGTACTCGAGAGCCACGTCGAGCAGGGTGGGTGCGTCGTCCGAGAGCGCGCGGCCCGCCAGGTGCCGCGCCCACTGGTCGAGCGGGTCGAGCGCCAGCGTCTCGTCGAGGAGGGCTTCGGCCTCGTCTCGACGGCCGAGCGCGCGCAGGACGAGCACGAGCAGGTCACGCGCCTGCAGGTTGTCGGCGTCGCGTCGCAGCACGTCGCGGAGCAGCGGCTCGGCCGCTGCCGGGTCCGAGCGTCCGAGCAGCCGGGCCCGGGCCAGCGACGCGGGGGCCGCCCAGGCCGCGTTCCAGGCGGACTTGGCCAGCGCCTCCTTCGCCTCTGTGGTCCGGCCGAGCCTCGTCAGCGTCAGGCCGAGACGGTAGAGCGGCTCGCCGTCGGCGGGGTTCGGCGCCCAGGTGAGCTGGCGGGCGACGGCCGTGCGGAGCAGGGCGAGCGCCTCGTCGTAGCGGGCTGCGTCGTGCAGCCGCGTCGCCAGCGCGACGTTCACTCGCACGTCGCCGGGATCGCGACGGAGCGCCTCGAGCCAGTACGGCTCAGGCGAGCGTGTCGCGTGCCGGTACTGCTGCAGGTACTGGCCGACGAGGAACAGCTCCTCGACGGTCGCGACGTCGGCGGGCGCGGGCGGGGCGACGGCTGCGGCCGGGGCGGCGTCCGTCGTGTCCGCGCCGGGGGCGTCGTCCGCTCGCGCCTCGGCATCGAGCTGTGCGAGCACGTCGGCGCCGTCGACGGCCACGAGGAGACGGCCGTCGACACGGGCCTCGACGACGAGTTCGTCGAGCGTCGTGCCGGAGGGCAGGGCTCGGTCGAGCACCGTGGGCTGACCGGGAGCGACGGAGGCGCGGTGCCGGTCGAGCAGGGACCCGTCACGCGACAGGACACGGAGCTCGACCTCGTCGTGGACGTGCGTCACGGCGAGCCCGACGCGGAGGACGGGGGCGCCGCGGCCGGCGTCGCTGTCGCGTGCGCCGCTGTCGCCGGCGTCGGCGAGGTCGACGCGCATCGCGGCGTCCCTCGTGGCCTGGTGCGCGGGCCCGATCTCGGTGATCGGGTACCAGAACTGGCTGAAGGTCTTGGTCTCGCCCGGGGCGAGGAAGGAGAAGTCGGGCTGGTTGTCGGTGTAGACGCCGGCCATCAGCTCGACGTAGGGGCCGTCCGAGTCGGTGAGGTTGTCGTCCCAGGCCCAGCCGAAGGGCGCGTCTCCCCAGGTCCACTGCTTCTTGCCGGGGGAGATCGCCCGGTCGGCCCAGTGCACGAAGCCGGCACGGCGGCCGTGGTCGTAGCCGCCGAAGAAGTCGTCGTCGGTCGCGGTGACCATGTACGAGGTGGGCACGGGGATGTTGCGGTACCAGTCGAGACGGTCGGCGTCGGGACGGTCGGCGCCGACGCGGGCGGGGTAGTCGACGCCGTAGTACTCGCCGGCGACCCGGGGGAAGTCGACGACGGCCCGCTTGGCGTGGTCGGCGACGTGTCGGACGTCGGTGGGGAAGAACGACTGGTAGTCGTCGCCCACGGCGGCGGCGACGTTCGCCCACCAGAGGAACGTCTGCGTCTCGTCGCTGCGGTTGAACAGCCGAACGCGGGCCTCGATCAGCGAGGAGTCGGGCCGGAGGCGGATGCCGTGCATGCCCTTCATGCGGGCGAACGGGTCGTGGTCGGAGCACCAGACGGTGACGGCCCCGTCGGCCTCGCGCTCGATCGACACGTCGGTCGGCAGGAACGTCGCGGGGCGGTGGTGCTGGGGCCAGTTGAACTCGACGCCCCCGGAGATCCACGGACCGGCCAGGCCCACGAGGGCGGGCTTCACGACGTTGTTCCGGTAGAAGATGTCGTAGTCGGCGGTCTTGTCGTAGGCGACGTGGATCCGCCCGCCCAGCTGGGGCAGGATCACGAGGCGCAGCCACTGGTTCTCCAGGTGGACCGCGTCCCAAACGTGCGGCCGCTTCTCGGGCTCGATGCTCTCGTGGAACGGCAGGGGGAAGACCCGCCCGGACGATCCTTGGTAGACGCGGGAGTCGAGGAAGGCCGGGTACCGGTCGGGCTCGCCCGGCAGGTACGTGTCGACCACGAGGGGCTCCGACCAGGCGGCGACGCCTGCCGAGGCCTGGTCAGCGGGCACGGGGGGAAGAGTCAACCTCGACTCGGCGGTGAGCATGAAGCCAGCGTAGGGAGGCGGGCGTCGCCTCCGGAACGACCGATCCTGCGGCATGCCTGGACGAAACCACGACGCGCGTCCATGATGGCGGGATGACCATCGAGGACGGCTTCCCCGGGCAGCGCCTGCTCGTCATGCCTCGCCCCCGCGTCCGCGCGGCGTTGGCGAGGCCCGGCACGTCTCACCTCGTCGTGACCGACGCCGGGTACTTCCCCGAGGCCAGGGCGCACGGCATGGCGCGGCCCGAGGGGGTGCCGCAGAGCGTCGTGCTCGTCTGCGTCCGCGGCGCCGGCTGGTGCGTCGTCGACGGGGTCCGCCACGAGGTGGCCGCCGGCCAGGTCGTGGTGGTCCCGCCGGACGCGCCGCACGAGTACGGCTCGGGCGACGCGTCGCCCTGGACGTTGTGGTGGCTGCACCTCGACGGCCGCGACCTCGCGGAGTTCCTCCGGGTGGCGGGCCTCTCGTCGTCTGCTCCCGTCCGGCAGCTCTCGGACGTCTACCGCGTGGTCGCGCTCATCGAGGAGGTGGTGCAGGCCATGGAACGCGACCAGACCTTCGCCAGCGTGCTCGCCGCCTCCGGCGCCGCCTGGCACCTGATGGCCCTGCTCTGCTCGGAGCGTCGCGTCGGCAGCCCCCGCGAGTCGGCCGTCGAGCAGGCCCAGGAGTACCTGCGCCAGCACGTCACGGACCGCGTCTCCGTCGACGAGCTCGCCGCCCTGGCGAGGCTGAGCCCCTCGCACTTCGCCGCGCGGTTCAAGGCGGAGACGGGGTCGACGCCGCTCCGGTACCAGACGCAGCTCCGCATGGCGCGGGCCCGCGAGCTGCTCGACACGACCGACCTGCCCGTCGGGCTCGTGGCCGACCGGGTGGGCTACGTCGACCCCTTCTACTTCTCGCGGCAGTTCCGGGCCGTGCACGGGCTGACGCCGATCGCGTACCGGGCCCAGCGCAAGGGCTGAGGCCCGGGGCGGGCTGCTGCCGGGCCGCCGCGGGGCTGCTGCCTCATCGTGTCGGAGGGGGCCGCTACGGTGGCGAGCACGCCCCCGCGACGCTCGTCGTCCGGCCTGACCTGCACGAGGAGGCCCTCATCTACATCGCCGACGACACCGTGGTGACGAGCCCGACCGACCTCACGACCTGGGCCGCGTGCGAGTGGGCGTTCCTGCGACGGCTCGACGCGAAGCTGGGGCGGATCGACGCGGTGGTCGACGAGGCCGACGCGATGCTCGACCGCACGGCTCGGCTCGGCGACGACCACGAGGTGCGGTTCCTCGAACAGCTGCGCGCGACCCACGACGTCGTCGAGTTCGAGCGGCCGTCCCGCGACGAGTACCCCGCGGCGGCGCGGGCGGCCGCCGACGCGATGCGGGCCGGTGCCGACGTGCTCTACCAGGCGACGTTCTTCGACGGGTCGTTCATCGGCTTCAGCGATTTCCTGGTGCGGAACGACGCCGGCGAGTACGAGGTGTACGACACGAAGCTGGCGCGGCACGCCAAGATCCCTGCCCTGCTGCAGCTCGCCGCCTACGCCGAGCAGATCGAGGCGCTCGGCGTCCCGGTGGGCGCGCAGGTGCACCTCGTGCTCGGCGACGGGTCGCGGTCGACCCACGACCTGGCCGACATCTCACCCGTGTTCCGGGCCCAGCAGGCACAGCTCCGTTCGGTCGTCGCCGAGCGGGTGCGCGCGACCGAGCCCCTTGCCTGGGGCGCCCCGGGCGTCACCGCCTGCGGCCGCTGCTCGCAGTGCTCGACGCAGGTCGAGCGGCACCGCGACCTGGTGCTCGTCGCCGGGCTGACGCCCTCACAGCGCTCCCGACTGAACGACGCCGGCGTGCACAGCATCGACGAGCTCGCGGTCAGCACCGGTGCCGTGCCGGGAGTGGGCGGCGCGGCCCTCGCGCGCCTCCGGGGCCAGGCGCAGCTGCAGCTGGCGAGCGAGCACGGCCGCCCCGAGGTGCGGCTCGTCGACGCCGGGGCGCTCGCCGCGATCCCGGCGCCCGACCCCGGCGACGTGTTCTTCGACTTCGAGGGCGACCCGCTCTACACCGAGGGCGACAGCAGCGTGTGGGGCCTCGACTACCTCTTCGGCCTCGTCGACGACGAGGCGCGGTTCACCGCGTTCTGGGCGCACGACCTCCGAGAAGAGCGGCGTGCGCTCGTCGCGTTCCTCGCGTACGTGCGCGAGCGACGTGCCGCCCACCCGGGCATGCACGTCTACCACTACGCCTCCTACGAGCGGACGCACCTGCTGTCGCTCGCCGCCCGGCACGGCGTCGGCGAGGAGGAGGTCGACGACCTGCTGCGCGACGGCGTCCTCGTCGACCTCTACCCGATCGTGCGCAAGGCCCTGCTGGTCGGCTCGCGCAGCTACTCCATCAAGAAGCTCGAGCCGCTCTACATGGGGGCCGACCTGCGCGACGACGAGGGCGTCGTGAACGCCGCGGACAGCATCACGGCCTACGTCGAGGCGATCACCGCGCTCCGCACCGGCGACCCGTCCGGTCAGGCCCGGCTCGACCAGGTCGCCGACTACAACGAGTACGACTGCCGGTCGACCCTGCGGCTGCGCGACTGGCTGCTCGGCTTCGCCGCGACCACCGACGTCGAGGCCTCGGACGACCTGCTGCCGCTCGTCGACGACGAACGGGTCAAGGCCGAGCCTGACCCCGTCTTCGTCGAGCTCTCGGCGTTGCTGGCCGACGTCGACCCGCTCGACCGCGACGCCGACCAGACGGCGCTGGCGCTCGCCGCGGCGGCGATCGACTACCACCGGCGCGAGGCCAAGACGTTCTGGCAAGAGCACTTCGACCGCCTGCGCCGGCCGGTCGACGAGTGGGGCGACACGCGCGACGTGTTCGTCGTCGAGCGGGCCGAGGTCGTGCGCGACTGGGAGAAGCTGCCGCGAGCCCGCACCCTGTCGCGCGACCTGCGCCTCGTCGGCTCGCTCGGGCCGGGCAGCCGTCTCAGCGCGGGCGGTCCCTCGCCGCACCTCGTCTACGACGCGCCGCTGCCGCCCACGGTCCGGGCGGCCGGTCCCGGTCTCCGCGGGGCGACGGCGCGCGCCACGGTGCTCGACGTCGATGCGCACGGCGACAGCGTCGTCCTGCTCGTCAAGGAGTCGCTGGCCAGCGGCGGAGAGCCGCACCGCCAGTTCCCGCTCGCACTCACGCCCGCTGCACCTCCGCGTGCGGCACCGCAGCCCGAGGCCATCTCCGAGTGGGGCCGCGCCCTGCTCGACGAGCTGCCGTCGATGCGGCCCGATGCAGCCCTGGACCTGCTGCGCCGCGTGCCGCCGCGCGGGGGACTCGTGCCCGTCGTCGACGGCGACACCGTGGCTGCCGTGACCCGCACGCTGCTCGGCCTCGACCGCTCGTACCTCGCCGTGCAGGGTCCTCCCGGCACGGGCAAGACCTACGTGGGCTCGACCGTCGTCGCCCGCCTCGTGAGCGAGCACGGCTGGCGCGTCGGCGTCGTCGGGCAGTCGCACGCGGTCGTCGAGAACTTCCTCGAGGCGGTCGTCGCCAAGGGCGTCGACTCCTCCCGTGTCGTCAAGGTGCCCAAGAAGGGCACCGACGCCGAGGCGCTGGAGGCGGCGGCCTGGACCCCGGTCAAGGACGGCGCGGCGGTGGCCGGCTTCGTCGCCGGGGCCGGCGAGACCGGCGGCGTCGTCGGCGGCACGGCGTGGACCTTCGCCAACGGCGACACGATCCCGCGACGCTCGCTCGACCTGCTGGTGGTCGACGAGGCCGGGCAGTTCTCGCTGGCGCCGACCATCGCCTCCTCGGGCGCCGCCCAGCGCCTCCTGCTGCTCGGCGATCCGCAACAGCTGCCCCAGGTCAGCCAGGGGTCGCACCCCGAGCCCGTCGACCAATCAGCGCTCGGCTGGGTGGCAGACGGACACGACGTGCTGCCGGCCGAGCTCGGGTACTTCCTGTCGCGCACGTACCGGATGCACCCCGCGGTGACGGCGCCGGTGTCGCGGCTCTCGTACGCGGGGCAGCTCGAATCGCGCGCTCCGTCGCGGCTGCTCGAGGGTGTCGAGCCCGGGCTGCACGTCGCGCCGGTCGTGCACGCGGGCGACACGACGTCGTCGGTCGACGAGGCCGAGCGGGTCGTCGAGCTCGTGCGCGACGTCGTCGGCCGACGGTGGACCGACGAGCACGGCAGCCGCCCGCTGACCGACGACGACGTCATCGTCGTCGCGCCGTACAACGCGCAGGGCGCGGTCATCCGCGAGCTGCTCGACCGCGCGGGCTACGCGGGCACGACCGTGGGCACGGTCGACCTGTTCCAGGGTCGTGAGGCCGTCGTCGCGATCGTCTCGCTCGCCGCGTCGTCCGCGGCCGACATCCCGCGCGGGCTCGACTTCCTGCTGATGCCGAACCGCCTCAACGTGGCGATCTCGCGCGCGAAGTGGGCGGCGTGGCTCGTCCACTCGCCGGCGCTGGCGTCGTCGATGCCGACCTCGATCGCCGGGCTCGGGCTGCTGTCGCGGTTCATCGAGCTCGTCGAGGGCGCTCAGCCGGGCCCGCAGCCGGGCCCTCAGCCGGCCTAGGCGACGCGAGAGCGACAAGACGACGCGGAAGATCAGATCGTCTTGTCGCTCTCGCGTCGCCGCGGCCCGTTCGGGGGCTGGGCGGAGCGCGCGGCGCCTCCTAGCGTCGACCACATGGGGAAGAACAGCTCGAGACCGTCGCGCGCGGAAGCGTCGCCCTGACCCTGCGGGCGCGGCGACCCGCCTACTCGGTGATGCAGGAGTGCCTGCGCCTCCAGGCCGCCGCCCCGCCCCGGACGTCGGCGGACCGGTTCTGGGGCAGGCACCCGCTCCGGCCCGACGCCCGCAGCTGGTACCAGGGCGCTCTCGGCGAGATCCGCGTCGCGCGGGTGCTCGACGAGCTCGGCCCCGAGTGGACGGTCCTCCACTCCGTGCCCGTCGGCAGCGGCGAGTCCGACATCGACCACGTCGTCGTCGGCCCGCCCGGCGTCTTCACCCTCAACACGAAGCACCACGACGACAAGAAGATCTGGGTCGGCGGCGGCACCCTCATGGTGAACGGCACGCGGACGTGGCACATCCGCAACTCCCTGTCGGAGGCGGCACGCGCGTCGCGCCTCCTCTCGGCTCGCGCGGGCGGTCCCGTCGACGTCACCCCGGCGCTCGTGATCGTCGGTGCACGCTCGATCCGCTTCGGCAAGAAGCAGCCGCCTGTCGTCGTGCTGCCCGAGGCCCACGTGGGCCGGTGGCTCCGGTCCCTGCCGGCCGTCCACTCGACCGAGGCCGTCACCTACCTCGCGATGCTCGCCGAGGAGCGCGCGACGTGGCACACCCAGGGGCTCGTCCTCGACGACACGCTCCGTCACGAGCAGCGGTTCCAGCGACTGCAGCGGGACATCGACCTCGCCGGGCGACGGCGCCGTCGATGGGCGCTCGGCGCCGCCGTCGGGACGGTCGCCGCCTCGGTCGGCGCGGGGATCGCGCTGCTCGGCGGTGCACTCGCCGTCCTGACGTCGTCGCTCGGCTGACCCGCGCCTCCTCGGCAAGGCAAGACGACGCGAGAGCGACAAAGCGACGCGGAAGATCGCGCCGTCTTGTCGCTCTCGCGGCGTCTCACGGGCTCGCTATCGTCGCGTCCGCGTCCGCGCCCGCGCCTCTCGAGCCGTGACGAGGACGGCCTCGACGGTCGCCAAGGCGACCCCTGCAGGGTCGTGCTCCCAGACACGGACCACGCGCCAGCCCGCCCGCGTCAGCTCGGCGTCGTGCCGAGCATCGCGTTGCCGGTTCGCGAGCAGCTTCGCGTGCCAGTACGTCGCATTGGCCCGGGGCAGGTGGGTGTGCGGCGGGCAGAAGTGCCAGAAACAGCCGTCGACGAAGACCGCCACCTGGAGGCGCGGGAACAGCAGGTCGGGTCGGCACCGGCTCACGCCCCGCACCGGTCGGTCGACGAAGTAACGCCAGCCGCGGGCGTGGAGGGCTCGTCGCAGCAGCCACTCGGGCTTCGTGTCGCGACGACGTATGCGGCTCATCCGAAGACGCGTGGCCGCGTCCGAGTCGAACTCGTCGGAGCTCGGCCGGACGGGGCGGGAGGAAGGGGGCACGTGGGGACGCTAGACGGGCTCGGCCACCGACGAGACTTCAGGGACGTGTCCGGGGGGCCACCGGTCGAGGGACGGAGGCAGTTGAGGAGACACGCAGGCGGATGACGTGAGGGGATGCTCCCGGCCGTGGACGGTCTCTCAAGAGCGGGGGCCTCGGACAGCGTGAGGTCATGGATGCCGACCGCGGCGTGGCCAGGCCCGTGCCTCGATCGCGCATGACGAGGGGGCGCACGCTCACGATCGGCGGCATCGCGATCGCGCTGGCGCTGGCGGTGACGGTCACGGCCGGAGGCTGCGCCCGCGCAGGCGAGACAGGGGCGCGCTCAGACCTGACGCTGACGGAGGCGAAGGCCGAGACCCAGGCACTGGAATCGTCGATCGCTGACGTGTTCCGGAGCGACCACGTGGCGTCGGTCGAGCAACGGCAGGAAGGCGTGCTGCTGAGCTGCACCGAGGACCTGTACCGGTGGACGGGCGCCCTGGAGTTCACCCTGCCGGGCGCCCTGTCCGACCGGGACGTCGCCGAGCGGCTCGCGGACGCCCTGGACTCACGGGACGGTTGGTCGTCCGAGGTCCAGGCCTGGGAGACCGGCGGTCCCACCGCCGTCGTGTCGGGCCCGCAGGGACTGTCCTTCGTCGGCAACGTGGACGAGGATCGGCACGTGACCATCGCCTCCGCCTCGCGATGTGTCGCCTTGTCCGGGGACGAGAGCCCCTTCAGCACGTACTGACGAACGAGCCACCGGACACCCGGCTGCAGGTGGACCACGAGCGCTGTGCGTCCGGGTGATGTGATGCGCCGACGAATCCTCACGGAACGGTCGTTCGGGGCTCGCCTTCCGCTAGCGTGGCGCCATGAGGTACTCGATCGACGTGGGGGGCATCTCCGACGTGACCCGTTCGGTCGCGCGGGAGATGGACGACGCATCCGCGGCGATCGTGGCTGCCCTGGCAGCCGCGGACGTCGCCCTGTCGGCGGTGAGCAGCGAGGGGGGACTGGCGGGGGCCTTGTCCGCCGCAGTCGACCCGAGACGGTCGACGGGACCGAACGCGGTCGCGCGTGCCGGCGCCCTGACCGCCGTCGCGCAGGCCAACGCCCTCTCGTACGCGCAGGCCGACGAGGTGATGGCCGCGACGACGGAGGCGGCGTCCGGGCAGGCCTCCGCAGCTGAGCGAGCGGCCGTTGCCCGGTACACCGGCCGCTTCGGCGGAGGCGTCCCGCGATGACGGCCCTGATCACGTTGGCCTCCCTGCCCGACATCGCCGTCGACGTCGCGTCCCTCTCCTCCGGGGCGGGCGACCTCGCGACGCAGGCCGCGCTCGTGCAGCCCGCCACCGACCAGGCGTCGACGTCCTGGCAGGGTCTGTCGACGAGCTACGACACCCCCGAGTCGCCGGCGCTCGTCGGCAAGATGACCGTCGTCGCGACGGCGGGTGCCGACTTCACCGAGGCCCTGTCCTCCGTCGCGAGCACCCTGACGACGTGCGCGGACGCCCTGGCGGGTGCCGAGGCGAGGCTCGAGGCGCTGCGGGCGGACATCGCGTCGTTCCGATCGGCCGTCGCCACGTTCCGGGCCGACCAGGCCGAGCTGCTCGAGGTCGACTCCGACCAGACGGGAGACGTCTGGGGTCCGGGGCAGTTCGAGCACAACGCGGGACTCGTCGCCGAGAGGGAGGCCGTGCGGCAGCTCATCGAGTCGGCGATCGACGAGGCTCGGAGCGACCTCGCGTCCGTGGCCGAGCCCGTGGGCGTGTCGTCCCTCACCGGCGTGGCCGACGCCTCGGCGACGAGCACCTCGTGGTCGCAGGCACAGGAGCACTTCGACGCCGAGTTGTCGTCCGCCCTCCTCGCTCGGCTCGCGCAGGACGACCCGGACGCCGTCTCGCGACTGCTGGCCCAGCATCCCGAGTGGGTCGAGCAGCTGCGGGAGCACCCGCCCGAGCCGACGGACGTCCGCGCGTGGTGGGACGGTCTCGGCGGTGGTGCCGGCGATGACACGGCGGGGTGGTCCGCGACCCAGTCGGCCCTGCTGCTCGGAGCGCCGGTCGTCATGGGCGCCCTGGGAGGCGTGCCTCCCCTGGCCCGCGTCGAGGCGAACCGGCACAACGCCGAGACCAGGCGGTCGGAGGCGAAGGAGGAGCTCGGTGCGTTGAAGGACCGGCTCGATCTCGTCGACGGCTCCGGCTACTCGACCTCCTACGGATACCAGGCCAGCGAAGCGGAGAGACAGCTCGCAGCGGACATCCGGACCCTCGAGAAGGAGATCGCCTATCTCGACAAGGCCGTCACGCCTCTCGACGACGGCACTTACGAGGTACAACTGATGCTCTACGACCGTGAACGGTCCCGCATCGTCGAGATGATCGGCACACCGGGTCCGGACACCAAGACCACGATCACGTACAGTCCGGGGACGGGCACCACGATGGAGTCCTTCTACGGGAACGGCGTGCAGCAGGTGAGCCGGTACCTCGTCGATCAAGACTCTTCGAGGGTCGCTTTCGTCTGGAAGGACGGCTACTTCCCCGGGGGCAGTCCGGGTGACGATCTCGCGGGCGGCATCCTCGAGGCCAACGACACCGACTATGCGCTGCGGTCCGGGCGCGACCTCGCCGAGTTCCAGGACCAGATCGAGTCTGACCCTGTGCTGGCTGAGAGCTACGAAGTCGCGATAGGGCACTCGTGGGGGCTGGCGGCGGTGACGGGCTCAGAGGCTGCGGACGCTCACTACGACCAGGTGGAGTCGCTCGCCGGTGCCTACATGCCTCCAGGCTGGGAGGCGTCCTCCGACACCACGTACAGCCACCAGAGCTATCGAGACTTCCTCTCGGAGTTCCAGGACCTCGGCCTGGTCGGCGAGGGCCGCAACCCCGATGTGAGCCCTGACTTCGACTCGACCGTCTACTCCCGCGAGGGTGACTGGCAACTCGTGCTGCCGACAGGATCGCAGTACCCCGGGAGCCTGCCCACGCCTCCCGCGAGCCTCGACATGACGAACTACCCGGTGGCGAACCACAACCTCGTGGCGACGAGCCAGACGGACAACTTCGCCGTGCTGCGCCGCATCGAGGAACGCATCAAGGCGGGTGCCGAATGAGCTGTCTTGCACGTGGACGACACCGCTCGGTGCGGGGCGCGTCCTGGGCTGCCGTTGCGCTCGTGTTCGTCACCGTGGCCACGAGCGGGTGCAGTCGACAAGAGGAGGCACAGGTGAACGAGAGCATGACCCTGATGCAGGCGAAGGCCGAGACGCAGGAGCTGGAGCGGTCGATCGTCGACGCGTTCCCCAGCGATCAAGTCGCCGCCGTGGAACAACGGCAAGAAGGCGTGCTCCTGAGCTGCAGCGACGATCAGTACCAATGGACGGGCGGCGTGGAGTTCACCCTGGCCGGTGACCTGTCCGAACGTGACGTCGCAGAGCGAGTCGTCGGTGCCCTGGAGTCGAAGGACGGCTGGTCGTCAGAGGTGCAGGACTGGAAGGACGGCGGGCCCACCGCGATCGTGTCGGGCCCACAAGGGCTGTCCTTCATCGGCAATCTGGACGCTGACCGCCTCGTGACCATCGCCTCCGCGTCGCGGTGCTTCACTTTGTCCGAGGACCAGAGTCCCTTCAGCAAGTACTGAGCATTCGTGTTCCCGGGGGCTGACATGAGCGAGCGACGGACATCTGTACGGTGAGCTCACGCTGATCGCCATGCCGAACCGTCCGCCGCACTCGCCCCGCGACGCTCGCTGTGGTCCTCGTGCCGGGGCTCCGGAGCAGCAGTCGGAGCCAGGCCCGAGTCCCCGCTGAGCGTGCGGCGCCCGCGCCTGACACGTCAGGGGCCGCCGAGCAGGACGCCGACCACCCAGACGCCCGGCAGCACCAGTACGACGACGGCGACGTCGACCGCCAGCAGGGCGACGTCGACGGCCTCGTGCTCCGACGGCTCGCTCGACGGGAGCACCGTCGTCACCGCCGCGACGGCTCCGACCGCCCCTGCCGTCGGCACCGTCACCGCCAGCGCCGTCGCGGCGACGATCGGCCCCGGCTCGGCCCACGGCAGGCTGACGAGCAGGATCGCCGCGGTCACGCCGACGAGCCCGCCGAGTGCCGCGACGACGCGGGCGACGCGCGCACGGCGGCGCCTCGCCGGTGGAGGCGTCGAGGGAGACGAGAGCGACGGGAAGTCCATGCCGCGCAACGATACAGACCGGTCCGGGCATGTGGCACGAGGCCCTACAGGTCCTTACCCCGGGGATGAGCAGTCCGGCAAGAGCGCCGCCGAGGCGCCAGGCCGAAGCGGCCCCCTCAGTCCTGCTGCGCGGGTGCCACCAGGAAGAAGAGCACCCCGGAGACGACCACCGTCAGCACGGCGACCACCAGCAGCGGCGACGACACCCCCGACGCGAACGAGGCGCCTCCCGACGCCGACGTCACGAGCCGGCCGATGACCAGGGCGGCCGTCGCGAGGCCGGATCCGAGCAGGGCGACGCGAGCCAGGTCGTGCAGGCGACGGGCGTCGTCCGCCGTGGCGCGCCTCCTCTGCCTGGGCACGAAGAGCACGACGGCCAGCACGGCCACGGCCAGCGGCACCACGGCTCCGAGCGTCAGGGCGAGCTGGACGATGCCGAACAGGGCGGGCACGCCCTCGGGCTGGGTGTTCACGGCGGTCCTCACGGGATCGGGACGGAGCGGGCAGGCACGACGAGCGTCGCGTGACCATCTTGCCTGGTCGTCGCCCGCACCTGGCGACCGGGGCCCGAGGAGGCGCGGGTCGCGCTCCTGGGCTCGCTCACGGCTGGACGGCAGGCGTCGCCCAGACCACGTCGCTAGGGTCGCTCCGACGAGAGGGGGTCGTGTGTTCGACGCCACCGGCCTCATGGGCCTGCTGCTGATGATCGTGGGAGTCCTGCTCCTCGCGGTCGCGCTGCCGCTCATCGGGTCGTTCCTGCTCGACGGGCTGATCCAGATCGTTCGCGGGGACGGCCTCCGCGTCTTCGGGCTCGCCGCCGTGCTCTCGCTGGTCACGGCCCTCATCGGCGTCGCGATGCTCGTCGGAGCCCGGCAGGTCACCGACGACATGGTGTCGCTCGGCATGCTCGAGAACGGGCTCAGCGGGCTGCTGTCGGTGCTCGTGCCGGCGATGGTCGTGCTGGCCGTGATCCAGTTCGTGCGGCGCCAGGTGCGCGCGCGTCGACAGCGCGCCGCCTAGCTCCCCGCGCGCGCCGCGCTCTCTGCGCTCATCGGCGTCGGGAGAAGGAACACGCGAAAAGGGACAAGACACCCTCGGGCCCGAGAGTGTCTTGTCCCTTTTCACCTGTCCAGCGCTGGAGCCAGCTAGCCAGCCGAAGCCGCAGCCGCAGCCGCAGCAGCGCCTAGTGGCGGGGCTTGCGGTCGAACTTGTCGCCGCCGCGGTCGCCGTCACGGTCGCGACGGGGCGCGCCGCCGCTGCGACGGTCGGGCTTGATCTCGATCAGCGTGCCGCTGATGCGCGTGTCGACCAGGCGGTCGAGCATGTCGCGGCTGATGTCCGAGGCGAGCTCGACGATCGAGAAGTCGGGACGGATCTGGATCGCGCCGAAGTCGTCCCGGCTGAGGCCGCCCTCGTTGGCGAGCGCGCCGACGATCTGACGGGGCTCGACGCGCTGGCGACGGCCGACCTCGATGCGGTAGGCGGTCATCGGCTTCGAGGTGCGGGGGCCGCGCTCGGCACGGTCGCCGCGGTCGGCGCGCCCGCCCCGGTCGTCGCGTGAGCCCGAGCCGCGGTCGTCGCGGACCGGACGGTCGTCCCGACGGGCGGGGCGCTCGTCGGCAGGGTCGAGCAGCAGGGGCGTCTCGCCCTGCGCCACGACGGCGAGCGCGGCGGCGACGTCGGCCTCGGGCACGTCGTGGTGCTCGACGTAGTGGCCGATGATGTCGCGGAACGCGCTGATGCGCGCCTCCTGGGCGAGCGCCTCCGTGATCTGGTCGTCGAAGCGCGCGAGGCGCGTGACGTTGACGTCCTCGAGGGTGGGCAGCTGCATCTGCGTGAGCGGCTGGCGCGTCGCCTTCTCGATGGCGCCGAGGAGGCGGCGCTCACGGGGGGTGACGAAGCTGATCGCGGCACCGCTGCGGCCGGCACGGCCCGTGCGGCCGATGCGGTGCACGTACGACTCGGTGTCGATCGGGAGGTCGTAGTTGACGACGTGCGTGATGCGGTCGACGTCGAGGCCGCGGGCAGCGACGTCGGTCGCGACGAGGATGTCGAGCTTGCCGCTCTTGAGCTGGCCGACCGTGCGCTCGCGCTGGGCCTGGGCCACGTCGCCGCTGATCGCGGCGGCGGTGTAGCCGCGGGCACGCAGCTTCTCGGCGAGGGTCTCGGTCTCGCTCTTCGTGCGGACGAAGATGATCATGCCCTCGAAGGCCTCGACCTCGAGGATGCGCGTGAGGGCGTCGACCTTCTGCGGGTACGACACCATCAGGTAGCGCTGGCTCGTGTTGACCGAGGTCGTGGTCTTGGCCTTGACCGTGATCTCTTCGGCGTCGTTGAGGTACTGCTTCGAGATGCGGCGGATCTGCGGCGGCATCGTCGCGGAGAAGAGCGCGACCTGCTTGTCGTCGGGAGTGTCGGCGAGGATCGTCTCGACGTCCTCGGCGAAGCCCATCTTGAGCATCTCGTCGGCCTCGTCGAGCACGAGGTACTTGAGCTCGCTCAGGTCGAGGGTGCCCTTGGCCAGGTGGTCCATGATGCGGCCGGGTGTGCCGACGACGACGTGGACGCCGCGGCGCAGCGCGCTCAGCTGGACGCCGTAGGCCTGGCCGCCGTAGACGGGCAGCACGTGGACGCCGCGCATGCCGCTGGCGAACTGCTCGAACGCCTCGCAGACCTGCAGGGCCAGCTCGCGCGTCGGCGAGAGGACGAGGGCCTGCGGCTTCTTGGCCGAGACGTCGAGCCGGGACAGGATCGGCAGCGCGAAGGCCGCCGTCTTGCCGGTGCCGGTCTGGGCCAGGCCGACGACGTCGCGTCCGCCGAGCAGGGTGGGGATGGTGGCTGCCTGGATGGCGGAGGGGGTCTCGTAGCCGATCTCCTTGATCGCCTTGAGCACCTGGTCGCTCAGGCCCAGGTCCGAGAACGTCGGACCGATCTCGGGTGCATCGGCGTCGATCGTGTCGTTCTCGGTGGTGTCGCTCATCCTTCTAGGGTAGAGGACTGCGCGGGCTCCCACGGCCGCTCGGCGCAGGCGGGTCGCCGAGACGTGCCAGGCGAAGCGGGTCAGGCGCCACCGGTCGGGCCTCCCGGACCGCCCGAGCCCGTCGTCCCCGGCGCCGGCGTCTGCGGGCCGACGATGCTGATCGGCGAGGTGTCGAGCCGCTCGGACTGCACGACGACGCGCTTCACCCGGCGCCGCAGCGAGCGCCGCGCGCCGGGGGTGGCCAGCAGGCTGCCGAGCACCAGGCCGGCGCCGATGGCGAGCGTCGTCGAGACGGAGCCGACCACGTCGAGCGCCGCGCCGCCCGTCCCTGCCATGACGTTGAGCAGGGCGGAGGCGACGGCCAGCGACGGCAGGAGCGAGCCGCAGAAGGCAGGCACGGCGATGGCGGTCGCCGAGACGCGCAGGCGCGCCGCGATGACGGTGCTGAGCGCCCCGAGCAGGGTGGCCACCAGGAACGTCGCGCCGAGCAGGGGCACCTCGAGCTGCTTCAGGCACCACAGGGTGACGGTGCCGACGAGCGCGACGCCGATCGCGACCGGCACGACGCGGGCGTTGGCCCCCTGCGTGACGGCGGTCGCCGACGCGGCGAAGAAGGTCGTGACGAGGAGGAGCCAGATCGGCAGGGTCCGGAGCGTGATGTCGGTCGGGTCGACCTCGATCGACAGGCCGGAGGTGAGGGCCAGCCCGCCGGGGATGCCCACGGCGATCCCCGCGACGATCAGGGCGATGATCAGCGCCCGGGACAGCGCCATCGCGCGGAAGCCCGAGATGGCGTCCTGGGCCCAGGTGACGATCGTCACGTGGGGCAGGATCAGCACCACCACGGCGGCCACCATCGCGGCGGCGCTGCCGGCGCCGACCGCGCCCGCCCAGATCGCGAGCGACCCCACGGCGGCGACGCTCGCCGACTGGAGGGCGACGATGAAGAAGTTCGGGATGCCCTTGCGGGTCAGCCAACGACCGAGGACCATCGCGCCGACCATCAGGACGAAGGCGCCCGCCGCGCCGGCGAGCGAGCCGCCGGCCTGGAGGGAGACGGAGACGCCGAAGAGGCCCATGGCCGCGTCCGTGATCCAGGTCGGCCAGCGCGGGGGAGAGCGCAGCACCGTGACCAGCCCCTCGACGGCGCTCGTCATGTCGCGCTCGTCGTGCAGCAGCTCGTCGACGATCTGGTAGACGAGCGAGAGCCGGTGAAGGTCGCTGCCCTCGGCCGCGACGACGCGCATCTTCACGAGGGGAGGACCCTCGACGGGCGTGTACTGCACGGTGATCGCGGTGCCCGTGATGTCGAGCTCCAGCGGGGCGAGGTTCCACTTCGTGCCGACGGCCACGATCGCGACCTCGACGGTACGGACGTCCGCGCCCGAGGCGAGCATCACCTCGCCGAGGTCGAGGCAGAAGTCGACGATCTGACGCGGCGAGTAGAGGTCGCCGAGGTGGCCGTGGGCCGGCGTCGTGCCCTCGTAGATCGTGCCGCGCAGACGGGCGCGGACGTCGCGCATCTCCTGCGCGTCGACCCGACGCCGGCGGACGCGCGCCGGACGCGGCGCCGCGGGCGTCTTGGGAGCCCCCCGCCCGGACGCCTTGGCCGGCGTTTTCGGCGGCGTCCGGTAGGTGGGGATCCAGGGAGCCGCGGGGTCTCGGGTC
>NZ_CAUPYL010000020.1:0-26278 GCF_963515265.1 uncultured Frigoribacterium sp. | reverse complement strand
CCCCCGCCCCCCCCCGGCGGGCCCCCGCCCGGCCCCCCGGGGGGGGGCCCCCCCCCCCCGCCCCCCCCCCCCCCCCCGGGGGGGGGGGGCCCCCCCCCCCACTACGGGGTGTTCCGGCGACGAGGAGGTTCCGGCTCGGGCCACTCCCACTCCGGGAGCAGGGTGCGCAGCGGTGCCGTCCTGCCCTGACCGAGGACGATCGTGGCGTCGATGTTGGACGGGTCGATCTGCCGGATGAACTCGCGGCACCGGCCGCAGGGAGGCAGCACGGTCAGGCGCTCGTCGTCGTCCTGCCAGACGGCCACGATGCGGGCGATCGCGTACTCGCCGCTCGTGACCATGGAGGCGACGGCCGCGTGCTCGGCACAGAAGCCCGTGCCCGAACCGGTGTCGATGCACACGCCCGCGTGGATCGCGCCCGTGGTCGTCTCGAGCGCAGCCGCGACGTCGCCGAAGAGGCGGTCGCCCGCGCGGTGCGGGTTGATCGTGCCGCGAGCCACCTCGATGAGGTCGTCATGATCCGTCATCGCCCCAGGATAGGCAGAGCCGGCCTCTGACCATCCGCGGACCGGGCAGGCGCTGCTGCGGAGACCGGGCCGGCGACCGCGGATGCGGGAGGATCGAGACCATGGACACGGACACGGTGGCGACGACGCCTCGACTGACGCTGCGCCTCCATCGCGCGAGCGATCTGGACCGGCTCGTGGCGATCCACTCCCGGGCGGACGTCGCGAGGTACCTCCTCCAGGAGCCGTGGACCGTCGAGCACGGGAAGGCACAGCTCGAGCGACGCCTGCCCCGGACCGACCTGGCCGAGCCCGTCGGGGCGCTCGCCCTCGTGGTCGAGCGGGAGGGCCTCCTCGTCGGCACGGTCTCGCTCTGGCGCACGGAGCACGAGCGGCGCACCGTCGAGATCGGCTGGACGCTCGACCCTGCGCACGGAGGCGCCGGCTACGCGACCGAGGCGGTCGCGGCCGGTCTGCGACTCGCGTTCGGACAGGACGACGTCCACCGCGTCACGGCGCAGCTGGACGCCCGCAACGCGGCGTCCGAGCGCCTCGCCACCCGCGTGGGCATGCGGCAGGAGGCGCACCACCGGCAGGACTTCTGGAGCAAGGGCGAGGGGACGGACACCCTGGTCTTCGCGGTGCTGGCGGACGAACGCCGTCCGAGGCAGGCGCTCGATCGGCGGCCCGACTGACCGGACCACGACCCTGGCGGGACGCAGACGCAGACGCGGACGCGGGCAGGAGAAGGAGCGACCGCCCCTCAGGCCGGCAGACGGAGCGCGCCGGTGTAGTCGCGTCCGTCAGGGCGAGCCGACGCGAAGAGCCGCAGGTCGGCATGGTCGCCTCGACAGACGGCGGCGGCCATCCTGTGGGCGCGCGCGGCGCTCACGAGCGGTGACCGACGGCCCTCCTCCGTGCGGACCGCCGCGAGGTCCGCCGCCAACCGGTCGTGATGTCCCGCGGCGGCCTCGAGGCTCCCGCCGGACGACAGGGTGATGCTCGCCGCGAGGCCGAGCTGGGACTGCAGCACCGCGACCGCCTCGTCGTCGCGGTTGTCTGCGTGGAGATCACCGACCAACAGACTGAGAACGCGGATGCGAGTCCACGCCGTGAGCACCGACGTCTCGTCGACGGGGTAGCGCTCGACCAGGCTGGTGATGCGATCGAGGAGCACGTCGGTCATGGGCCGATCCTCGCACGCCGCCGGCCGAGGCTCAGGAACACGGGGGACGGCCCGTCGCCCCCGGGCCGCGATCGCCTCCTGACCGGAGTGTGCTGAGAGGATGACCGCATGACGGATCACCTCGGACGAAGCCTCGAGCACCTCATGACCATGTACCCGGTCGACGAGTCCTCTCGCCAGACAGCCTGGGCCCGGACCACCGCGCTGAGCGAGCTGGTCCGGATCCTCCGGACGAACGAGCCGACCGACGTGGGGGTAGACACGCTCGAGGCCCAGCTGAGACTGGCGGCGATCATCACCCGCGACTGCGACGGCGACCTCGAGGACGCTGCCGCGCACCACGATCGGCTGGCGTCCGACATCACCGCGGTGCAGCCGGACGCCGACCCCTGGTCCCCCGTGCGGAACGCCGCACGCGCCCACCGGATGGCCGCTGCGATCTGCCGTGGCGACCACTCCGACCTGCGGCTCTTCGCCTCCCCCCGGAAGGACGGGATCGACCGCACCCCGGCACTCCGGCTGCCGTCTGCCGAGGGGTGACCGCCGGCCCCCGCGCGCCGCAGCGGTCCGCCGCTCCGTCAGCACCCGCCGTGCTCGGCCGACGACGTCACGATCGCTCAGGACGGACGCTGTCGGACGTCCCGCCCGCAGCGGGGCGGTCCGGCGAGAAGCGATCACCCGAGGCAGGGCTGTAGGCGTACCAGCGGCCACCACCCAGTCTCTCCGTCAAGGCTCGAGCCTCCTCGGCCTGCCGCTCTGCTCGCACGTGCAGGGCCTTCGCCGCCCTGGGGTTGGTCGGCGGCTCCGCAGACCTGAAGACCTGGCGCCACTCGACCATCAGGTGCACTTCCACGCCGCGCCCGAGCTCGTCGGCGACCCGCCCGGCCAAGGCACCGCCGGTGACGGCGAACTCGTGCTCGTCCTCAGGCGCGTGCGACGGGACGTCCGGATCGAGGCGCGACCGGTGGAACGCGTCCCATGCTCGGAGATCGTCCTGGAGTCCCGGCGACAAGCGGGCATCGTCGAGATCGACCGCACCGCCGGACCAGAGCACCGTGCCCGCGTGATCGGGGAACATCCGCACGATCAGGCGGCCGTCTCGTGAACGCTCGGTCATCCCGAGACCGTAACGTGCCCGCCGGACGACGCCCAGGAGTTCCCGGCCGGTGCCGGGGAGGCGCGGTCCAGGCCGGACCGGCACCGCGCCTCCTGCGGACCGATCGTCAGCCCGCGGTCTCGTCGCCCGGGTTGCGCACCCCGGTCGCGTTCGCGGCACGGGCCACGGCAGCCGCCGGGTCGTCGACGTCGATGATCGGGATGGCGCTCGTCACGGCCTCGAGGCCGGACAGTCGTGCGGGCGACAGCACCTTCTGCACCTGCTCCTCGCTCATCAGGCCGGCCGCGACGACGAGCCGGGCGATGGGCGCGTTCGTCGTGAGCGCGGTGTGCGCGATCGCGGCGGCGGCCGAGTAGCCGATGTACGGGGTCAGCGCGGTGACGCTGCCGACGTTCGTCTCGACCTGCTGCGTGAGCCGGGCGCGGTTCGCCTCGATGCCGTCGACGCAGTTGACCCGCAGGGTGCGGCACGCGTAGGTCATCCACTGGAGGCTCTGCATCACCGAGTGCGTGATGACGGGCTCGAACGCGTTGAGCTGCAGCTGGCCCGCCTCCGCCGCCATCGTCACCGTCACGTCGGCGCCGGCGACCGAGAACGCGACCTGGTTCACGACCTCAGGGATCACGGGGTTCACCTTGCCCGGCATGATCGACGAACCGGCCTGGCGGGGCGGCAGCGTGATCTCGCCGATGCCGGCCTGTGGGCCCGACGACAGCAGGCGCAGGTCGTTGCAGATCTTCGACAGCTTGATCGCGCTGCGCTTGAGCGCCCCGCTCAGGGTCATGAAGACGCCGGTGTCGCTCGTCGCCTCGATCAGGTCGGGAGCCGTGACGAGCTCCATGCCCGACAGCTCGCTGAGGTGCCGGCGCACGGCGTCCGCGTACTGCGGGTCGGCCGTGATGCCGGTGCCGATCGCCGTGGCGCCGAGGTTGATCTCGCCGAGCAGCGGGATGACGTCCCGGAGGCGCTGGACGTCCTCGCCGAGGGTGTGCGCGAAGCCGACGAACTCCTGGCCGAGCGTCATCGGCACGGCGTCCTGCAGCTGGGTGCGGCCGACCTTGAGCACGTCGTGGAACTCGGCCCCCTTGGTCGCGAAGGCCGTGGCCAGCAGGTCGAGCTCGTCGAGGAGGCGGCGGAGCGTCAGGACCATCCCGATCTTCACCGAGGTCGGGTACGTGTCGTTCGTGCTCTGGCTGCGGTTGACGTCGTCGATCGGGTGCAGGTGCGCGTAGTCGCCCTTGGCGTGGCCCATCAGCTCGAGGGCCCGGTTCGCGATGACCTCGTTGCTGTTCATGTTCGTGCTCGTGCCCGCGCCTCCCTGGATCACCCCGACGGCGAACTCGTCGTGCAGCGCTCCCCCGCGGATCTCGACGCAGGCCTGCTCGATGGCGTCGGCCTTGTGGCGCTCGAGCACCCCGATCTCGACGTTCGCCCGCGCGGCGGCCTGCTTGACGAGCGCGAGCGCGATCACGAGGTCGGGGTAGACCGAGATGGGACGCTGGCTGATCGGGAAGTTCTCGAGCGCCCGTGCCGTGTGGATCCCCCAGTAGGCGTCGGCCGGGACCTCGCGGCTGCCCAGCGAGTCGCTCTCGGTGCGCGTGCTCGGGCCAGCGGAACGACGCCCGCGCACCGCCGGCAGCTCGCCGGTCTGGTCGGCGGGTCGCTCGCCGGGACGCCCGTCGAGGTCGTCGGTGCCGGCACCGTGCTGGTCGTCGGTGCGGGTGCTGTCGGTCGTCACGGTGTCGTGCCTCCGTCGTCGTCGTCGTTCGCCGCCACGACCTCGTGAGCCGTGACGGTCGGCCGACGCCGAGCCTACCGAGCCGAGGAGGCGCGGGCCGGGCCGAGCGCACATCGTCGACAGGTGTCGACCACCGTCCCGAACCGTGGGAAGCTTCTCGACGCCGCCCGAGTTGCAGCCTCTGCACCGATGTGGCCCCGCAGGACCGCAGCGCCGCGTGCCGCCCCCACCCGACCGCCGCCCCCGGGCCGCCAGCCGAGAAGACGCATGACCACGACGACGCACGACGACGCCCGCCCCGACGCCCCCGAGGGCGACCCTGCTCCCGGAGGCGCCTCGTCGCTCACCCCGGCCGAGCGGCGGCGCCTGACCCGGACACCCGACCCGCGCGTCGTCACCGCGGTCCTGGCCTTCTCGGGCCTCGTCGCGGCCCTGATGCAGATGCTCGTGATCCCCATCGTGCCGTCGTTCCCGGAGCTGCTCGACGCCGACCCCGCCGACACGACCTGGATCATCACCGCGACCCTGCTCGCCGGCGCCGTCGTCACCCCGATCGCCGGTCGACTCGGCGACCTGATGGGCAAGCGCCGGATCGTGCTCGCCCTGGTCGTCGTGATGATCGTCGGGTCGATCGTCGCCGCCTCCACGTCCGAGCTCGTTCCGCTGATCGTCGGTCGTGCGCTGCAGGGAACCGCGCTCGGCATCATCCCGCTGGCGATCAGCATCCTCCGCGACACCCTGCCCGCCGAGCGCCTCGGCGGAGCCGTCGCCCTCGTCAGCGCCACCCTCGGCTTCGGCGGCGCGGTCGGCCTTCCCCTCAGCGCCTGGATCTCGGTCACCTTCGACTGGCACGTGCTCTTCTGGACCGCCGCCCTGCTCGGCGTCGTCGTCTTCGCGCTCGTGGCCTGGCTCGTGCCCGCCAGCACGCTCCGCACCGAGGGCCGCTTCGACCTGCCGGGAGCGATCGGCCTCGCGATCGGGCTCACCGGCGTGCTGCTCGCCGTCTCGAAGGGCAACGACTGGGGCTGGCTCAGCGCCTCGACCCTCGCCTCCGGCCTGGTGGGCCTGGCCGTGCTCGTGCTGTGGGGCTTCTACCAGCTGCGGGTCAGCAGCCCGCTGGTGGACCTGCGCGTCGCCGTGCGTCCTGCGGTGCTGCTGACGAACCTGGCGTCCGTGGCGCTCGGCTTCGCGCTCTTCGGCAGCAACGTGTCGCTGCCCCAGCTGCTCGAGCTCCCCGCCGAGACGGGCGTGGGCCTCGGCCAGAGCATCATGGTCGCGTCGCTCTGCCTGGCGCCCTCGGGCGTCGTGATGATGCTGATGGCTCCCGTCGCCGCACGGGCCACAGCCCGCTTCGGCGCCCGGATCTGCCTCGTCGTCGGCGGGTCGATCATCGTCGTCAGCTACGCGGTCGCCGCGGTCGCCTTCGACCAGGTCTGGCAGATCGTGCTCGTGTCGGTGCTGATCGGCTTCGGCATCGGGCTCGCGTACGCGGCCATGCCGACGCTGATCATGCACGCCGTGCCCGCCACCGAGACGGCCGCGGCCAACGGCCTCAACACCCTGATGCGCTCGCTCGGCACGACGAGCGCGTCGGCCGTCGTCGGGCTGCTGCTCACCGCCAACTCGATGCCGTTCGCCGGCGGATCGGTGCCGACCGAGGCCGGCTTCCGGCTGACGTTCGTGCTCGGCGGAGCCGTGGCGCTGCTCAGCGTGCTGCTCGCCGTCGCCATCCCGCGCCGTGAGCCCGTGTACGCGGACGCTGCGCTGCCCACCGGGCCGGTGCGCACGCGCTGACCGACCGCCGATCGTCAGCGGTGCAGCGCCGGGACGATCAAGTAGATGCCGTAGAGGACCCCGAGGCCGCAGAGCACGAAGCACGCCCAGCCCGCGACCGTGCGGACGGCACTGCGGTCGTCGACCGTGAGGAGGCGGAGGCCCAGCGAGTAGACAGTCACCAACGCCGCGGCGGAGAACAGCGACACCAGGGCGACGGTGACGAAGGCGGACCAGTCGATGCTCATCGGGTCGTCCCGTCGTCGTTGCGGTCGGTGCGGTCGGCACGGTCGCCGCGGTCGGCGGTCGTCGTCGCCACGGGCGGGTCGTCCAACCGGACGAAGGGCGCCTCCACTCCCCCGGCGGGCGTGTCGACGCGGCCCTTCTTCTCGGCGCGGCGAGCACGGCGGCGCGACAGCACGCTCGTCGCGGCGACGTCGACCTCCATCGCCGCCGAGTGATCGTGCGGGCGGCGACGGGAGAGCAGCAAGATGCCCCCGATCACCGCGACGCCGACGACGGCGTCGACCACGAGCCCGACGAGACCCGCCGAGGCGACGAAGGCCGCGACGGCGCCGACGGCCGCGCTCGCGGGCAGCGTGATGAACCAGGCGGCGACGATCTTGCCAGCGGTGCTCCACTGGATCTTGGCGCCGCGGCGTCCGAGCCCGGCACCGATGATCGAGCCGCTCGCGACCTGCGTCGTCGAGAGCGCGAAGCCGAGGTGGCTCGACGCCAGCACGGTGGCCGTGGTCGACGCCTCGGCGGAGAAGCCCTGGGTCGGCTTGACCTCCGTGAGGCCGCCTCCCATGGTCTGGATGATCCGCCAGCCGCCCGTGTAGGTGCCGAGCGCGATCGCGAGCGCGCACACCACGACGACCCAGAGGGGCGGGCCGGAACCGGCTCCGAGGGCGCCCGACGCGATCAGCGTCAGGGTGATGACGCCCATCGTCTTCTGGGCGTCGTTCGTGCCGTGCGCGAGCGCGACCAGCGACGACGTGAAGATCTGGCCGTAGCGGAAGCCGCCCCGCTCGCTCTTGTCGTCGCGGCGACGCGTGATCCGGTAGGCGAGCCGGGTGGCCGCGTACCCGACGAGCCCCGCGATCAGCGGAGCCAGCAGCGCGGGCAGCACGACCTTCGAGAGCACGACCGAGAAGTCGACCGAGCTGAGGCCGGCACCGACGACGGCCGCGCCGATCAGGCCGCCGAAGAGCGCGTGAGACGAGCTCGACGGCAGGCCGCGCAGCCAGGTGAACATGTTCCAGACGACCGCGCCGATCAGCCCGGCGAAGATCATCTCGGGCGAGATCTGCACCCCGCCGTCGCCCTCGCGGATGATGCCGCCCGAGACCGTCTTCGCGACCTCGGTGCTGAGGAAGGCGCCGACGAGGTTGAGCACGGCGGCCACCGTCACCGCGACCTTCGGCTTCATCGCCCCCGTCGCGATCGGGGTCGCCATGGCGTTGGCCGTGTCGTGGAACCCGTTGGTGAAGTCGAAGAAGAGGGCCAGGACGATGACCAGGACGACGATGAGCGTGAGATCCACCGGGCAACACTCGCACCCCGGTGAACGGCGGTCAACTCGGAGGTGCACGGCACGCAACGAGGAGGTGGACGGCTGGTGTCCGAGGACGACGAACGCGGCGTCCGGCACGCCCGCGCCGCGCTCGCTGCACGCGGCGCCGTCCGACTCCGCTCAGACGTGCGGCACGAACTCCTGCCAGGCACGGCGGCGGTCGCCCCGCGGGTCCTCCTCGACCCGGTCGACGTCGTCGATGACGAGCGTGCGGCGGTGCTCGGGCTCGTAGGTCGGCCAGTCGGCGACCGCCCCAGTGAGGACGAACTCGACCCAGCGCGCGCGCATGCGGGAGGCCGTGCGGAGGAACGCGCGACGACCGCCCAACAGGCTCATCGCCCAGCCGAACGGCGTGCGCATCCGGTCGTAGAGCGCCCAGAGCTCCAGTCCGTGGAACGCGTCCACCCCGGCGACGCGGAGGATGCGCGGCGCGGCGTCGAAGCGGTAGAAGCGCACCGGCTGGTGGCGCGCGTGGCGCTCGGCGACCTTCACCGACGGGAACCAGAACGCGTAGTCCCCGCCGAAGTCGAGCGCCGCCGGGCGGTCGGGCAGCCCGGGGTAGAGCTTCTTGATCGCCTTGCGGGACGGCTTGGCGGTCGCGGCGAAGATCGCGCGGATGCGCGGCTTGGTCGTCGCGAGGATGTCCCGCCGTCCCGTGAAGACCGAGCCCTCGCGGTCGTTCGTCCCGATGATCAGGGGCACCGGGTGGGCCCGGCCGGCCTTGAAGGCGTCGAGGGGCCGTTCCGGCAGCACGTCGCCGTCGATCACCGGGCAGAAGCAGATCGTGCCCGGCTCCTCGTCCGGGGTGCGGAGCTGCAGCTCGGCCGCCGCCCGAACGATCGAGGCGACCGGCGCCTCCTCGAGCATCCGTGCCGCGTCGTCGAGCGACGTCGACTCGAGGTCGTCGTCGCCGACCTGGTGGCTCAGCAGCTCGAGGAACTCGGCCGCCCAGCGCCGGGTCACCTCAGGCAGGTAGACCGCGTTCGTCGGCGAGCTCTGAGCGATGGCCCGGGCGAAGAGGCCGCGCGCCGAGGGCACCGTCATCAGCGTCGTCACCGCGTTGCCGCCCGAGCTCTCGCCCGAGAGCGTGACTGCGCCGGGGTCTCCCCCGAACGCCGCCACGTTGGCGTGGACCCACTCGAGCGCCGCGACCTGGTCGCGGAGCCCCAGGTTCGACTCGACCGGGCGCTCGGGCGTCGACCAGTGGGAGAGGTCGAGCCAGCCGAGCGCGCCCAGCCGGTAGTTGATGCTGACGTAGACGATTCCCGAGTCGCGCACCAGCGTCTCGCCCTGCCTCGGGTACTCGCGCGACGAGCCGACGCTGTACGCGCCTCCGTGGACGTAGACGAGCACCGGGAGGCGGTCGCCCGGCCGGGAGGCGCGGGGCGCGACGACGTTGACGGTGAGGCAGTCCTCGTCGAGCGGGGTGCGGCGGTCGACGCCGACGAACTGCCCTCTGTCCTGCGGGGCTGCCGGTCCGAAGTCCGCGGCGTCGCGGACGCCCGACCAGGGAGCGGCCGGGGCCGGGGCCTGGAAGCGGCGAGCGCCGGTGGGAGCCGCCGCGTACGGGATGCCGCGCCAGGCGAGCACGCCCCGCTCGCGCACCCCGCGGACGAGGCCGCCGGCGGTCTCGCGCAGCAGGGGGTCGTCGTCGGCGGTCCGGGTCACGACCCGACTCTACGAGGCGCGGGCGGGCACCGCGGGCCCCCGTCGCGCACCGCCCGCCCACCGGTCGCCCACCCGACGACCGTCGTTCATCCGGAGTTCTCCGAGGCGCCGCCTGAGAGACTGGCGAACGACTTCACACACTGCAGATCTGCACCGACGGAACGGGGACTCACGCCGCATGGAACTCGCCGAAGTGCTGATCATCCTCTCGGGCTCCCTCCTCGTCACCGGCTTCGCGCGCTGGAAGGGCCTGCCTGCACCGCTGCTCACGGTCGCCGTCGCTCTCGCCGTGTCGTTCCTCCCCGGGGTGCCCGACATCCAGATCGACAGCGAGGTCATCCTCACGGTCGTGCTGCCGCCGCTGCTCTACTCGGCGTCGCTCGACGTGTCGCTGCTGAACTTCCGCGAGAGCCGCGTGCAGATCCAGCGGCTCGGCATCGGCGCGGTCGTCGTCACCGCGTTCGTCGTGGGCGGGGTCGCCTACGTGCTGATCCCCGACATGACGTGGCCGGCCGCCGTGCTCGTCGGCGCCGTCGTCGCCCCGCCCGACGCCGTGTCCGCCGCGGCGATCGGCCGCAAGCTCGGCCTGCCCCGCAAGGTGATGACCGTGCTCTCGGGCGAGAGCCTGATCAACGACGCGGCGTCGCTGACCCTGGTGAAGGTGTTCCTCGCGATCGTGGGGGGCGCCTCCCTGACGCTGTGGGAGGACCTCGGCATCTTCGGCCTAGCAATCGGGGTGGGCGTCGCGGTCGGCCTCGTGCTCGGCTTCGTCGCGCACCGCGTGCGGATGCGCATCGACGACCCCGTCATCGAGAACGTGATCGGGCTGCTGCTGCCGTTCATCGCCTACATCACGGCCGAGGAGCTGAGCGGCTCCGGCGTGCTCGCCGTGGTCGCCGCCGGCCTCTACGTGGGCTTCAACTCGCCCCGCACCGGCTACGCGACCCGCCTGCAGGAGCGCCCGTTCTGGGCTGCGGCGGACGTGCTGCTCGAGGGCTTCGTCTTCGCCCTGATCGGGCTGCAGCTGCGGACCGTCGTCCAGGAGGTGGCCGCCAGCGACCGAGGACTCGGCCAGAGCGTCGGGGTCGCCTTCGTCGTCCTCGCGGTGGTGGTGCTGGTCCGGCCCGCATTCGTCTTCGCCAGCTACTACGCGGCCCGCGTGCTGCGCTACCTGCTGTTGTCGCGCCTCCTGCGGGGCATGCGCCGCGTGCCGGCGCTGCGACGTGTGCGCTACCACCCGCAGCCGCGGCTGGACTGGCGGCAGCTGACGGTCATCTCGTGGACGGGCATGCGCGGGGTTGTGACGCTCGCCGCCGTCGTGTCGATCCCCGCCGTGACCGAGAGCGGGGTGCCCGTGCCCGCGCGCGACACGATGTTCCTGATCGCGTTCGTGGTGACCGTGGGCACGCTGCTGCTGCAGGGGCTGACGCTGCCTGCCGTGATCCGCCGGCTCGGCGTGCAGGACACGAGCCAGCGAGACCGCGACCTCGCCGCCCAGCTCGCGCTCTTCGCGACGAGCACCGCCGAGACGCTCGAGCACGTCGAGGCGCGGCGGGCGGCCTGGACGGCGCAGTACGGGCCTGAGCTGACCGAGCGGGCGATCCAGGCGGCGACGGCACGGCTGGTGCGACAGAACGACGCCCTCCAGCGCGGCGCCGTCGAGGACGCCTCCGACCGCACCGTCACGGGCGCCGAGCGCGACCGCCGACGCGAGGTGCCGCGGGCGATCAGCAAGATCCGGCGCGAGCTGCTCGACAAGCGGCGCGAGGTGGTGCTCCGCGAACGGGACGCGGGTGCCCTCGACGAGGAGGTCATGCGCCACGTGCTGCTCGGCATCGACGCGGAGGAGCTCGCCATGGACACCAACGCGATGTCGAGCACCCGGTCGTGAGGCCGGGCGTATCGTGACGGTGAGCCAGGAGGAGCACGCGTGACGTCGACGAAGCCCGAGCCGGGGCGCTTCCGCCGCTGGTACTCGACCTTGCACCCGTCGCTGCAGCTGATCGGCCTGCAGCTCTGGCTGCCGCTGTTCTTCATCGTCGGCTTCTGCCTCTGCTACATCGCCGCGTTCCACGCCCCGCACCCGCACGACGTGCCGATCGCGGTCGTCGGGTCGTCGTCGGAGCTGCAGCAGGCGCTGGACGAGGCGGACCCCGGCGTGTTCGTCGTCCGCGGCGAGACCACCGTCGAGGAGGCGCGCGAGGCCGTCCGCACCGGTCACGCGGCCGTCGCCTGGGACCCGGCCGACTCGACCATCTACAAGGCGAGCGCGCACCAGTACCAGGTGTCGGCGCTGATCCCCGCGATGCTCACGCCGGTGCTCGAGGCCGGAGGCGCGACCCCCGTCGTCCAGGACCTCGCGCCCCTGCCCGCCTACGACGAGTACGGCACGGTGTCGCTCTACCTCATGCTCGCCTGGTGCATCGGCGGCTACATGGTCGCGATGTTCATCGGCCTGATGGGCGCGCCGCTGCGGCACCGCACCCGGGTGTCGGTGATCGTCGTCGGCGCGCTGCTGATCTCGCTCATCACGAACACCCTCGCCGGACCGGTGATCGGCGCGGTGCAGGGGCACTGGGGCGAGCTGGTGCTGCTCGGCTGGGCCTGGATCACGGCCATCGGCCTCACGGTGAACGGGATCAGCTACTTCGCGGGGCGCTTCGTGGCCCTGCCCGCGATGATCGTGTTCGTCTTCCTGTCGATGCCCGCATCGGGCGGCGCCTACCCCTCGTGGTTCATGCCGCAGCCCTTCGCCTGGCTGAACGCCGTTGTGGTCGGCAGCGGCATCACCGAGATGCTCAAGCGCGTGCTCTACGACGTCGGGCCGGGCTACGGCCGCGGCCTGACGATGCTGGTCAGCTACGCCGTCGCCGGCGTCGTCCTGATGATCGTCGGCAAGGCGTGGTGGGAGCGGCGGCGCATCCGCCGCATCGTCACGGGCCGCACGACGATGTTCGCCGACGCCCAGGCCGCGAACCGCGAGTTCCTCATCAGCGAGCGCGACGACGTGCTCGCGCGGCACGGGCTCGTCGCGACCGACACGGGCAGCATCGACACGGTCCCCGAGGACGAGCGGCTGCGGTACGAGGCGGGCGCGGACGACAGCTCGGACGTCGACGGCGACGTGCACGGCGACATGTTCCTCGGGGCTCCGGGCGGGCTCGAGGACACGGGGCTCGACACGCGTCCGGTGCGCGTGGTGCCACGACGGGACGAGGACGGCGGCCGGTCGCGCTAGCCGTCTCCCGCCGGCCGAGGACGACGACGGGCCCGTGTGCAGTGCACACGGGCCCGTGTCGCGGTCGGCCGTCGATCGCCTGGTCAGCGGCTCCCGGCAGCGACCGCGGCCGCTTCACGCCTGGCGAGCAGGGCCTGTTCGGCGGCCCGGTCCGAGTGCGCGAAGCGGACGGCGACGACCGCGAAGCGCGTGAGCACCGCGGCGGTGCCGATCAGGGAGAGTGCGAGTCCCGTGCTCCCCAGCACGGCGCCCACGACGATCGCGGCAACGGCCACGGCCCACCCGAGGGCCACCACCCATCGCGGTGTCGTCAGGGACATCTCGGCCCACCGCCGCGTGCCACCCGTCGTGCGTGTCGCACGGATGGTGACCGCCTGGTGTCCGCTCATGTCGCACTCTCTCCTGATCGTGTTGATCTGTCACCCGAATGACTCGTCTCGATCGACTGTAGGGATCGCGCCCGGAGCGTGCGTCCCCCTCTTGCGGGGGCACCCGAGAGGGGGCAGAACGCGCCGGAGTCCTCCGTTCTGCGGACAGGGCGGGCCCTCAGGAGGCGCGCAACGGCCGGTCGGAGACCACCGTCGCGAGGTCGTCGCCGAAGGTGAACTCGTGCGCCACGTGTCCCCCGACGAGCACGTCGGGCAGCCACTGCCGAGCGTCGTCCCACATCTCGTCGAGGGGCAGGTCGACCACGTCGTGCCAGACGGGAACGAGCTCGTCGCTCTCGGTCGGCTCGCCCTGCCAGCGGGTCGTCACGAAGACGGACGAGCGCTGGCTCCACGACTCGCGGTGGGGGAAGAGGTAGAGCAGCTCGCCCCGGGGGTCGAGGTCGGCAGGGTCGACCGTCACGCCCGCCTCCTCGGCGACCTCGCGGACGGCGGCCTCGACGGCCGTCTCGCCCGGCTCGAGCTTGCCGCCGAGGCCGACGTGGTAGCCGACGCCGAGGCCGGTCTTCTTGCGGCCGAGCAGCACCTGGGCGACCCCGTCGTGCTCCCGGAGCAGGTACGTGACGCAGACGCGGTAGGGCATGCCGCCCAGGGTAGCGACCGGCGGCCCGGCACCGAGCAGGACCGCGGCACCGGGACGCGGGAGGCGCGCGACCAGCACCGAGGAGGCGTCCAGGGACGCCCCGCGTAGGGTCGTCGTCATGTCCGAGACGCCCGACGCACCCCGCGGCGGCGTGCCGGAGTTCCGCGGTGCCGGCCGGAGCCTCGAGGTGCTGCGGGCCGAGGCGCACGACGAGCTGGCCGCCCTGATCGAGCTGCGCTGCCGGGGCGGCGAGGACCCGTGGGACGTCGTCCCGTCGCTGCCGACCGTCGACGAGCAGGTCGTGATCGGCATCCGCGCCGACGCCCGGGGCGTCGAGGGCGTGCCCGTCGCGGGCGGGCTCGGGGCCGAGGACGAGCTGAGGTTCCTCCGCGGGGTCGCGCTCTGGCACTCGGAGCTGTCGCGGGCCGTCTGGTCGCTGATGGGGCGGATCGACGCGGCGTCCCACTGAGGCGACGGCGGCGTCCGGGATGGCGACCTCCGGGCGTCTCGTCCGCGGCGTCGCCGTGTCGGGGGTCGCGGCTAGCGTGGCCGCATGATCTGGAGCGACGTCCTCACCGTCACCCTCGGCGCGTTCCTCGGCGCCGGGGCGGCCTTCGCCTCGAACCTGCTCGTGCGGCTCCTCGAGTCGCGTCGGTCCGAGGCCTCGGCCCTCAACGAGCTCGTGACCGAGATCCACTTCCGGCGGGTGCTCCGGCGCATCTCCGCGACGCGCAGCCCCGACGCCGCGACCCGCGATCCCGGCTGGCAGCACGCACGGCGGTCGATCGGCGCGCTGCGGGGCGTGATCCGCGCGGCACGTCGGCGCACGCGGCCGCGCTCGGCCGCGTTGCCCGTGCTCAACGAGATGACGCTGGCGTGCAACACGTTCCTCGACGACAGCGAGGACGCGCCCGACCTGTACCGCCTGCACCTCATGCAGCTGCACGCGCGGCTCAACGAGAGCGTGCGACGCCTCCGCGACCCGCGCCGGGCCATCGCCGACCTCGAGCCGGGCGAGGCGCACCTCGCCCCGACCGTCGCGGGGCTGCGGGCCCCGACGACCCTGCTGGCGGACGACGGACTGCAGCCCGGAGGCGCGGGTACCGTCGCCCGCATGACCAGCGACGCGCACGCCGACCAGCCAGCCCCTGCCGACCTGCCCGACCCCGCAGACCTGCCCGACCCCGCAGCCGTGCCCGACGACGACCTCGACGGCCTCGCCACGCTGCCGGGCGTGCGCACCGCCGGCGGCGCCGAGAAGGCCGGCACCCCGGAGGAGGCGGCCGAGATCCGTCGACAGGAGGCCGCACCCGGCCCCGCCGACAGCCACGTGGCGTCCGACGAGTACCCGGACGTCCCCGGGCAGGACGGCCTCACGGGGTCCGACCGCGGGGTCTGAGGCGTGAGCCGGAGCACGACGCGACAGCCTGGATAGGCTGGTCGGATGGCCTCCCTCACCCCTCCCCGCGCCCCGCAGAAGCCCGTCGTCCGCAGCCACCACGGCCACGACGTCGTCGACGCCTATGAGTGGCTGCGCGACAAGGAGGACCCCGAGGTGATCGCCCACCTCGAGGCCGAGAACGCGTACACGGCCGAGCAGACCGACCACCTGGCCGCCCTGCGCGACACGATCTTCGAGGAGATCAAGGGCCGCGTGCAGGAGACCGACCTCGGCGTCCCCGTGCGCGAGGGCTCGTGGTGGTACTACTCGCGCACGGCGGAGGGGAAGCAGTACGGCATCCACTGCCGTGCGCCGATCTCCGGGCCGGACGACTGGACTCCCCCGGCGATCGCCGCGGACCGACCCGCCGAGGGCGAGCAGGTGCTGCTCGACGGCAACGTCGAGGCCGAGGGGCACGACTTCTTCTCGCTCGGCAGCTTCGACGTCTCGGCTGACGGCACCCGCCTCGCCTGGGCCGTCGACACGACGGGCGACGAGCGCTACCTGCTGCGCGTCCGCGACCTCGAGACCGGTCGCGACCTCGACGACCGCGTCGAGGACACCGCTCCCGGCGCCGTGTTCGACGCGACCGGCGAGTGGATCTTCTACCCCACCGTCGACGAGGCGTGGCGGCCAGACACCATCTGGCGGCACCGCGTCGGGACGACGGGCGACGACGTCGTCGTGATGACCGAGCCCGACGAGCGCTACTGGATCGGCGTCGGCCTCACCCGCAGCCGCCAGTACCTGCTGATCGAGATGGGCTCGAAGATCACGAGCGAGACCTGGCTGCTGGACGCGACCCACCCGACCGGCGAGTTCCGGGTGGTCTGGCCCCGCCGTGAGGGCGTCGAGTACGAGGTGGAGCACGCCGTGATCGCGGGCAGCGACCGCCTCCTCGTCGTCCACAACGACGGTGCCGAGAACTTCGAGCTCGTCGACGTGCCGGCCGACGACCCGACCTCGACGACCGACCGCCAGGTCGTCGTGCCGCACAGCGCCTCCATCCGGCTCGAGTCGGTCGACGCCTTCGCCGGGCACCTCGTCGTCGAGTACCGCCGCGAGGCGCTGCCGCGCTTCTCGGTCGTCCCCCTGGGTCCTGACGGCATCGGCGAGCCGGTCGAGGTCGAGTTCGACGAGCCGCTGTTCTCGGCAGGGGCCTCAGGCGGGCCCGAGTTCGCCCAGCCGACCGTGCGGTTCGTCCACACCTCGTTCACGACGCCCTCGACCGTCGTCGACCTCGACGTCCGCAACGGCGAGCGCCGTGTGCTCAAGCGCCAGGTCGTGCTCGGCGACTACGACCCTGCCGACTACCAGCAGGCCCGCGAGTGGGCGACGGCTGCCGACGGCACGCGCATCCCGATCTCGCTCGTCTGGCGTCGGGACGCCGTCCGCGTCGGCGAGCCCGCTCCCCTGCACCTCTACGGCTACGGCTCGTACGAGCACAGCATCGACCCGGGCTTCAGCGTCGCCCGCCTCTCGATGCTCGACCGTGGCGTGGTCTTCGCGGTCGCGCACGTGCGCGGCGGCGGCGAGATGGGACGCGCCTGGTACGAGCAGGGCAAGACCCTGTCGAAGAAGAACACCTTCACCGACTTCGTCGACGTCGCGGACCACCTCATCGCCGAGGGACGCACGAGCCCCGAGCTGCTGGTGGCCGAGGGCGGCAGCGCGGGCGGCCTGCTGATGGGTGCCGTGGCGAACATCGCACCGGAGCGCTTCGCCGGGATCGTCGCGGCCGTGCCGTTCGTCGACGCCCTGACGAGCATCCTCGACCCGTCGCTGCCCCTCACCGTGATCGAGTGGGACGAGTGGGGCGACCCCCTGCACGACCCCGAGGTCTACGAGTACATGGCGAGCTACACGCCGTACGAGAACGTGCGCGAGGGGGCGACGTACCCGCGCATCCTCGCGGTCACCTCTCTGAACGACACCCGCGTGCTCTACGTCGAGCCCGCGAAGTGGACGGCACGGCTGCGCGACGTCGGAGCTCCCGTGCTGCTCAAGACCGAGATGTCGGCCGGCCACGGCGGCGTGAGCGGGCGCTACGAGTCGTGGCGCGAGCGGGCCTTCGAGCTCGCCTGGCTGCTCGACGTGCTCGGCCGCGCCTAGGCCGACGTGGGGCACCTCGCGCAGGACCCGGTCGCGCTCGACCATGTCGGGCTCGACCACGTCGCGCTGCTGCGCGGGATCAACGTCGGGACGGCGAAGCGCGTGCCGATGGTCGAGCTGCGGGCAGCCGCCGAGGACCTGGGTCACGAGCGACCGGCAACGCTGCTGAACAGCGGCAACCTCGTGTTCTCGGCCGATCGTCCGCTCGGGGCCGAGGACGCCGGCGCCCTGCGGGCAGCCGTCCGGGAGCGCACGGGCGTCGACGCCGAGCTGGTCGTGCTCGGCGGCGACGCGTTCGCGCGGATCGCGGCGGCGAACCCGCTGCGCGACGGGTCGCGTGAGGCGAAGCTGCTGTCGGTCGCGTTCGCCCAGGCGGGGCGTCCCGTGGTCGAGGAGGCGCCTCCTGCGTCCGACCTCGCCCCCGAGCTGATGGTCGTGACGGGCGAGGCGGTCTACCAGTGGCTGCCCGACGGCGTCCTCGCCAGTCGCGTGCCCGCCGCGTGGTGGCGGTCGCTCGCCGTGCCGGTCACGGCACGGAACGACGCGACGGTGCGCAAGATCGAGGCGCTGCTCGCCTCACGGCGAGTCGCCTCCTCCTGAGGCCCGCCCCCGCCTCCTGACTTCGAGGGCGGGTCAGAGTCGTCGAGGGCGGGTCAGAGTCGTCGAGGGCGGGTCAGAGTCGTCGAGGGCGGGTCCGCGGCGACCCGCCCCCCGACGCAGGCGACCCGCCCTCGACGGGTTCAGGCGGACTCGGCGCCGAGGCCTCGGGCGAGCTTCGAGCGCGACGTCGACGGGGCCGCGCCCGCGGCGAGGAGGCGCGCCTCGATCGCGTCGAGCAGGGCGTCTCCCGACGGGCCGTCGACGCCGGGGGCGAGCTCCGCCTCCCACTCGCGCCAGCGTCGGACGGCGGGCTCGGCGCCGTCTCGACCCGGCACGGTCGCCGTGACGACGTCGTCGGCGAGCTCGGCCAGCGCGGCGCCCTCCGCGTCGAGGAGCGTCGTCGCCGTGCGCGTCGTCTCGAGCACGACCACGGGCGCGACCGACCGGTCGCCGAGCTGCTCCGCGACCCGGGCGAGCAGCTCGGCGGGGACTCCCTCGTCCTCAGAGCCGAGGGGCGCGTGCACCTCGCGCCTGCCCCGGGTGCTGCCGTCGGGCTCACCCGCTGTCGCGCCGGCCGCCGAGTGGTCGGTTCCGGTCGTTGCCGGGGCATCCGAGGACATCTCCTGACCACTCGAGGCCGAACCAGAGGCAGAAGCCGGGGCGGAAGCCGGGAGCTTGAGGTGCCAGCCCTCGTCGTGGCCTCCCGTCCGGCGGCGCAGCGTGATGCGCGAGCCCAGCAGGAGAAGATCCTCCGTGTCGTGGTAGACGGCCCGGAGGTGCGCGGGGGCGGAGCGCTCGACGCGCGCGACCTCGTGGACGGGGCCGGCGCCTCCTGCGAGGTCCGGGTGATCCGCGACGCCGTCGAGGTCGGGGACGACCGCCTCGTCGTCGACGTCGTACTTGCGCTCGATCTCGGTCTGCTCGCTGGTGCTCATGGAGACCGTTCTAACGCACCGGCCTCCGGACGGCCTCCTCCTCGAGCCCGGCGGGTCAAGACCGGCCAGCCTCCGGACCCGCCGGTCTCTCGACCTGCCCACGGGCGTAGGGTCGGGGAATGAGCGACGTCGCGCCGACCCTTGCCGGATGGATGGCGCGACAGCGCTGGTACGCCACGAAGGGCAGCACGCCCGCGATCCGGGTGATCGGCTCGTTCGAGGCCGATCTCGACGGCGTCCTGGCGATGACGCTGCTCGTGATCGACGAGGCGCCCGAGCTGCCCGTGCTGTACCAGGTGCCCGTGGTCGCACGCCGCACCCCGCTGCCCGGCGGCGACGCGGCGTTCATCGGCTCGGCCGACGACCTGTACCTCTACGACGCCCCGCACGACCCTGCGTACGCGCGTCACCTCTTCGAGCTGATGTCGAGCCGTGCCCACGTGGAGGGGTCCGACGTCGTCGTCGACGGCACGCCGCTGGTCGAGGCCGGGCGGGTGCGGCGGTCGCGCGTGCTGAAGGGCGAGCAGTCGAACACGTCGATCATCTACGACCTCGAGGGCGGGCCCGTCGAGCACGCCATCGCGAAGGTGTTCCGGGTGCTGCACCACGGCGACAACCCGGACGTGACGACCCAGGCCGCGCTGACCGAGGGCGGCTCGACCAGGGTGCCGACGACGTTCGGCTCGCTTCACGCCACCTGGCCCGACCCGGGCCGCGACCACGGCGAGGCGCGCGGCCACCTCGCCTTCTCGCAGGAGTTCCTCGCCGGAGCCGAGGACGCCTGGCGCGTCGCGCTCGACGCGGCCTCCGCCGGCCAGGACTTCACGACGTCCGCCCGCGAGCTCGGCACCGCCGTCGCCGAGGTGCACGCCACCCTCGCCGACCAGCTCGGCACGGTCGACGCCGACGCCTCGGCCGTCAGCGAGGCCCTCACGAGCATGCGGCGCCGCATCTCGATCGCGGCGCGCGAGGTGCCCGAGATCGCGGAGCACGAGGAGGCGGTCCTCGCCGTCTACGACGCGGCCGAGTCGCTGACGTGGCCGCGCCTCCAGCGGATCCACGGCGACCTGCACCTCGGCCAGGCGCTCCAGTCGCCCAGCCGCGGCTGGACCCTGCTCGACTTCGAGGGCGAGCCGCTCCGGCCGATGCCCGAGCGCTCGCGCGCCGATCTCGTGCTGCGCGACGTCGCCGGCATGCTGCGCTCGTTCGACTACGTCGCAGGGTCGCTCGCACAGCAGTCTCCCCCGGTCGACGCGGCAGCCTGGGCGCACGACTCGCGCGTCGCCTTCGTCGACGGGTACATCGCCTCCTCGGGGGTCGACGTGCGCGCCCAGCGGGCCCTGCTCGACGCGTTCGAGATCGACAAGGCCGTCTACGAGGCCATCTACGAGAAGCGGAACCGGCCGGACTGGATCGGCATCCCCGTCGCCGCGGTCGCCCGGCTCGTCGCGCGCTCGGGTCGCCGCGCGGGCTGAGGCCCGCACCGCGCCTCCTCCTCGCTTCCCCTCCTCCTCCTTTCCCCTCCTTCTCTTCCTCAGAAGTCGGCGGGTCGCAGTTGCTGCGGGCGGGTCGCGGTGACTCGCGGCGGGTCGCCGTCGTCCCCGGCGGGTGGGCGCTGACCCGCCACCGGCTACGGGAACCCGCCGACATCACCAGAACCCGTGCACGTTGTGCCTCGCGAAGCCGGCGGGTCGCCGTCGTCCCCGGCGGGTCGCACGTGCCTGCGGCGGGTCGCGGTCGTCCCCGGCGGATGGGCGCTGACCCGCCACCGGCTACGGGAACCCGCCGACATGCTCACACCGGGCGCAGCGCGCGGCAGACAGCAGCAGCCGCAGCGAGCGGGCACCACGCCGCAGGCGGTGTGGACGGCCAGCAGGCGGGAGACCGCAGCGGGACTGCAGGAGGCGCGGCGCCGGTCCTCGGGACCGATGCCGCGCCTCCTCCTGCGGCGGGGCCGCAGCCCCCTACGGCCGCGGCACGTTGCGCAGGTTGGAGCGCGCCATGGAGACGACCTCGCCCGCGCCTCCGTTCATGACGATCTTCGACATCGCCAGCGAGAAGCCCTTGACCTGGGCCCCCGTGATCGCGGGAGGCAGCGAGAGCGCCTGCGGGTCGGTCGCGATGTCGATCAGCGCCGGTCCGTCGTGCTCGAACACGGCCTCGAAGCCGTCGCGGAGGTCGCCCGGCTGGTCGACGTGCACCGCGTGGATGCCGATCGACCGCGCGACAGCGGCGTAGTCGACGTAGGGCACGTCGACGCCGAAGTCCGGGTAGCCGTCGACGAGCATCTCGAGCTTGACGAGGCCGAGGGTCGAGTTGTTGAAGACGACGATCTTCACGGGGATCTCGTACATCTTCGCCGTGATCAGCTCGCCCATCAGCATCGAGAGCCCGCCGTCGCCCGACATCGAGACGACCTGGCGGCCGGGGAACGCGAGCTGCGCTCCGAGCGCGTGCGGCAGGGCGTTCGCCATCGAGCCGTGCAGGTACGAGCCGAACACGCGACGGCCGGCGGTGGGCGTGATGTACCGGGCAGCCCAGACGTTCGCCATGCCCGTGTCGGCCGTGAAGATCGCGTCGTCGGCGGCGATCTCGTCGAGGATCGACGCCGCGTACTCGGGGTGGATCGGGACGAGCTTCTCGGCCCTCTTCGTGTACGCGCCGACGACGCTACCCATCAGCTTCTCGTGCTTCTTGAGCGTCTTGTCGAGGAACCGACGGCTCTTCTTGGGCTTCACCAGCGGCTGCAGCATGCGCAGGGTCGGCAGCACGGCGCCGTGCACCGGCACGTGGACCGTCGCGCGACGACCGATCACGGCGGCCTCGACGTCGACCTGGGCGATCGTCACCTGGTCGCCGTCGGGCAGGAACTGCGGGTAGGGGAAGTCGGTGCCGAGCAGCACGAGCAGGTCGGCGTCGTGGATGCCCGCGTGCGCGGCCCCGTAGCCGAGCAGGCCCGTCATGCCGACGTCGTAGGGGTTGTCGTGCTGGATGACGTCCTTGCCGCGCAGGCTGTGACCGATCGGGGCCCCGACGACGCCGGCCAGCTCGATGATCTCGTCGTGGGCGCCGCGACCGCCCTCGCCCACGAAGAACGCGACGGTGCCGGCCGCGTTGATCGCGTCGGCGAGGGCCTGCACGTCCTCCTGCGCGGGGACGAGCTCGGGGGCGCGGGTCGTGAGGTGAGGCGGCGTGGCACCCTGCGCCTCCAGCTCGGCGACGTCTCCGGGCAGCGTCACGACGCTGACGCCGTGGCCGGCCACGGCGTGCCGGATGGCGGAGGCGACGACCGACGGCGACTGGACGGCCGTCGAGATCATCTCCGAGTAGCCCGAGCACTCGACGAAGAGCCGGTCGGGGTGCGTCTCCTGGAAGTAGTCCGAGCCGATCATCGCGCTGGGGATGTGGCTCGCGATCGCGAGCACCTTGGCGCGGCTGCGGTGGGCGTCGTAGAGGCCGTTGATGAGGTGCAGGTTGCCGGGGCCGCACGAGCCGGCGCAGACGGCGAGCTCGCCGCTCATCTGCGCGTCGCCGGACGCCATGAAGGCCGCCGCCTCCTCGTTGCGCACGTGGATCCAGTCGATGCCGCCCTTCGCCGAGCCGCCGGTACGGCGGACCGCGTCGACGACCGGGTTCAGGCTGTCGCCGACGATCCCGTAGATGCGCCGGACCCCGGCGGCGACGAGCTGGGCGATGATCTGGTCGGCGACGGTGTCTGCCACGGTGTGTCCTCCTCGTGTCGTTCCTCCCAGCCAACTCCCCGTCCCTCACCGCCGACCGGGCATAGCCTGTGCCCATGACCGACACCGCCACCTCCTACGTCCCCGAAGCCGGCTCCATCACGATGTTCAGCACGTCGTGGTGCGGCTACTGCGCCCGCCTGAAGCAGCAGCTCGGCAAGCAGGGCATCGGCTTCACCGAGGTCAACATCGAGGAGGTCGCGGGCACCGCCGAGATCGTCGAGAGCGTCAACGGCGGCAACCAGACGGTGCCGACCGTGATCTTCCCCGACGGCTCGACCGCGACGAACCCGTCGCTCGCCGACGTCAAGGCGAAGCTCGGGCTGTAGTGCCAGCAGGCACACTGGTGCCTGCGACACGAGAACGCCCCGCCCCTCCCCCCGGAGGCGCGGGGCGTTCTCGTACGCCAGGTCGCGTCAGCTCTGCGGTGCGGCCGCGAAGAACTCGATCTGGTTGCCGTCGGGGTCCTTGACCATCAGGGTGGTGCCGAAGTCGGGGTCCTCGAGGTCGGACTCGATGCCGACCGACGCGGCGTGCTCCTGCCAGGCGACGACGGCGTCGCGGTCGGCCACGGCGAAGCCGATGTGGTCGAGGCCGGGCACCGTCGGGTCGAAGGGCACCGCCTTGCCCGCGGTGTAGGCGGTCACGCCGAGGATCTGGCCGTTGCCGACCGAGAAGAGGCGGCGGTCGAGGCCGTCCAGCACGATCTGCCCGACGGGCGGCGCGCCGAGCAGCGACTCGTAGAACGCGAGGCTCGCGTCGAGGTCGGACACGGTGATGGCGACGTGGGCGTAGCCCTGGATCTCGGGCATGGGGTGCTCCTTCGGGTGCGTGCGTGTGGTCACCCGACCCAACTCCCGCCTCCTGGGAGGCGTCCCTCGACGGCGGGCGAGTTCGTCGCAGCCGGGCTGCCATGACGGCCCTGGACCGACGAACTCGCCCGCTGTGACGTCCGATGCCGTGAGCAGGGGCGGCGCGGCGGCAGCTACTCGGCGAGGGCCTCCGTGAGGAGGGCGACGAGCGCGCTGAGCTGGATGTCGGTCGAGTCGACCACCTCGCTGTCGTCGCCGTCGAGAGCGCGCGCCGCGAGGCCCGCCTTGCTGTCGATCAGCTCGGCGATCTTCGTGTCGATGGTCTGGGCGGCGATGATGCGCCAGGCGGTGACGGGTTCTTCCTGGCCGATGCGGTGCACGCGGTCGATGGCCTGCGTCTGCTCGGCGTCCGTCCACGACAGCTCGGCGAGCACGACGTTCGACGCGACCTGCAGGTTGAGCCCGACGCCGGCCGCCGTGAGCGAGCAGACGACGACCTCGACCTCGGGGTCGTCCACGAACGCGTCGATCTGGCGCTGGCGGACGGCCGGCGTCTGGTCTCCGCGGATCGACGAGTACTTGATGCCGCGCTTGGCGAAGGTCTGCTCGGCGACGTCCATGACGTCGATGTGCTTGGCGAAGAAGACGACCTTGCCGACGTTGCGGGCGAGCTGGGCCGTGTAGTCCGCGGCGAGCCCGGCCTTGGCCTGGCCGATGCGGCGCACCATGCTGAAGACGTTCTCGCCGTTCTTCGCGGTGGTCGTGTCCTCGAGCTCCCACTTCGCGACCTGGCGCACCAGATCGTGGTCGACCCCCTCGACCCGGACGCCGGAGGTGCGGGCCGCGAGCGCGGACCGGTACCGGGAGACGAGACGGCGGGCCAGCTCGCGCTCGGCCTCGCGGATCGAGCGGCCGGCCTCGTCGTCGAGCTCGACGGGGAGGTCGGCGATGCGGCGGGCCGGGATGTCCGCGGCGACGTCGACCTTGCGGCGCCGGACGATGCCGAGGTCGATGACGATCTCGCGGGCGGACGAGAAGAAGCCGGGATCGGCCGGCGTGAGGCCCGCCTCCTCCAGTTGTTCCATGAGCTCGGCGGCGGGCTTCTTGTCGCCGATCCAGCCGAGGAACTCCCAGATCGCCCGGAAGTCCTCGATGTCGTTGATCAGCGGCGTGCCGGTGAGCGCCATCAGCAGGGGGTGCGCCGTGCGCGAGCGGATGCGCTCCGACAGCTGCAGCACGTGCCGCGAGCGCTGCGACTCCTTGTTCTTGATGAAGTGCGCCTCGTCGACGATCATGCCCTTGAAGCCGAGGTCGCCCAGCCAGCCGACGTGGCGGTCGAGCACCTCGTAGTTGACGATCACCACGTCGGCGAAGGCGTCGAGGGTGTCGCCGTCGCCGTGGATCACGGTGGCCGTGCGGGTCGGCGTCCAGAGCTGGACCTCGCGGGCCCAGTTGGTCTTGACGACGTTGGGCACGACGACGAGCAGCGGGTAGGCGCCTGCCGCCTGCGCGGCGAGCAGCGACTGGGCCGTCTTGCCGAGGCCGGGCTCGTCGGCGAGCAGGTAGGTGCGGTGGCCCTGGCGGGCGGACTCGACGAGCTGCGCCTGGTGGTGCATCAGCGTCGCGCCGGCCGGGGCGTCGACCGTGGTCGGCTCGGGGAGCGGCATGCACGCGGACCCGCCGCCGGCGCCGTACTCGAACGACTTGAAGAGCGGGCCGAAGAGCTCCCAGTTGGCGAGGCGCACCGGGTGCACCTCGCGGGTGACCTCGGCGAGCGAGAAGTCCGGCGGCAGGAACGGGTTGGCGAGCTGACGCGAGACGACCGACTGCGGCACGACCTGGCGCTCGGAGACGGGCGCGACCGGCGCGGCCTCGCGCACGACGACCTGCTCCTCGGGCGCGAGCTCCATGCCTGCCGACATCTGCATGTCGCGCTTGAGGGTCTTGGCGCTCTCGGACACGACCGCGTCCTCCCCGAGCAGGGCGATGAGCGACGTGTCGCGGGCGGCGGTCTTCGCGAGGATCTGCGCGACGCCGTCGAGGCGCTTCATCTGCTCGGCGCGCTCGGAGTCGCTGATCGCCTTGTCGACCTTGACGCGGGCCCGCTCCTCGCGCATCAGCAGCGCGATGACCTGGAACTTCGTGCGACTGGAGGGCTTCACCTGCCCACGCTGGGCGGCGGCCTCCACCTCGCGCACGGCACGGGCGAGGACGGGGATGAGCCCGTCGTTGTCCACCTCGCGGCGGCGGTGCTTCTGGGGGGCGGTGCGGGTGCCGCCCTGCTGACGCTGGCCTGGTCGAGCCAAGGCTCCTCCTCGTGGTCGACGCGACGGTCGACGATGCTGTGTCGTCGAGCGACGACGGGTGGTGCTGCGGTGCGGCGCTCCGGCCCGGGGGCCGGCCCCGGCTCTCGTCTGCCCCGACCCTCGCCTGCCCCGACGCGACGGACCGCCGCGGTGCGGACACCGGGGCGAGACGAGACACGACCGGACGACTTCGGGTCGGACGGCGGGAAGGCACGGACGGACGGAACCAGCCTCAGACGCGAGGTGCGGAGGAGGCGCGGTGCCGGCGACACGTCACCGGGCCCGTGCACACCTGGCCGACACGGACCTGGCTGACACAGACCTGGCCGACACGGACCTGCGAGGCGGACGAGCCGCCGCCGGTCGTGTCGGACCCACCGTGTCGGACGACGACACGGACGGTGCTGCACGCTACTTTACGCGCTCACGCACCCGCGACGCCACCGGGCGCCGCCGTGTCGCGGTCGGCGGGGCCCGGCCAGCCGCCGAGGGCACCGGCCG
>NZ_CAUPYL010000019.1:0-27586 GCF_963515265.1 uncultured Frigoribacterium sp. | reverse complement strand
CCCCGGGAGGGGACGAGCGGGCAGGGTCGAGCGTGCGGGTCGCGTCAGGCGTCGCGGCGCGCACCCTCGGCGGGGTGCACCGTGAAGACCGTCGGCGCGGTGAAGCCGGCCTCCGCGAAGGCGGCGGTCACGGCCGACGCGACAGCGTCGCGGTCGGTCGACCGGACGAGCGCGATCGCCGACCCGCCGAAGCCGCCGCCGGTCATGCGAGCGCCGACGGCGCCGGCGGCCTGGGCGGTGGAGACCGCGAGGTCGAGCTCGGGCACCGAGATCTCGAAGTCGTCGCGCATCGAGACGTGGGATGCGTCGAGCAGCGCTCCGATGCTGACGGCGCCCTCGGTGCGCAGAGTGCGGACGGTGTCGAGCACGCGCTGGTTCTCGGTGACCACGTGGCGCACACGGCGGAACGTCTCGTCGTCGAGCACCTCGGCGGCACGGGTCAGGTCGTCGACGTCGAGGTCGCGCAGCGAGCTGACGCCGAGCGCCTCGGCGCCGCGCTCGCACGAAGTGCGGCGGTCGACGTAGCCGCCCGTGGCGTGGGCGTGCTCGACGTGCGTGTCGACGACGAGGATCTCGAGGCCGGCCGCGTCGAAGCCGAGGTCGACGACGTCGGCGTCGAGGCTGCGGCAGTCGAGGAACACGGCCGAGTCGGCCTGGCCCAGCAGCGACGCGGACTGGTCCATGATGCCGGTGGGCGCGCCCACGGCCTCGTTCTCGGACAGCTGGCCGACGGCGGCGAGGGCAGCGCGGTTCACGTCGAGGCCCCAGAGCTCGGTCATCGCGACGGCGACCGAGCACTCGAGCGCGGCGGACGACGACAGCCCGGCGCCGATCGGCACGTCGGAAGTGACGAACAGGTCGAGCCCGGGCACCGACGACAGGTCGATCGACGAGAGGTCTCCGCCGGCGGCCGCGAACGACGGCGACGCGGCGCGCGTCGGCGCGATCGAGAGCGCCCAGGCGATGCCGAACACGTAGGCGGACCAGCCGTCCATGCGGGCGGGGTCGAGCTCGTCGAGCGAGATCTCGTGGACGCTCTCGTCGAAGGTGCTGGCGACGCGGAGGAGGCGGTCGTCACGCACGCCGACGGTCACGACCGTGCGGCGGTCGATCGCGAACGGGAACACGAAGCCGTCGTTGTAGTCCGTGTGCTCGCCGATCAGGTTGGCGCGGCCGGGCGCCGACCACCTACCCGCGACGGGAGTGTCGAAGACGGAGGCGAAGTCGCGGGCGTGACCGGTCTCGGCGGCGCGGGCCGCGCCTCCTGCGGTGTCGGGGGTGGTGTCCATCAGCGCGTCATCGCCTCTCTCAGTCGGTCGGCCTGGACCTCGGGCACGAGGTCGCCCACCCAGGCTCCCATCGCGGCCTCGGAGCCCGCCAGGAACTTCAGCTTGGTCTCGGCACGTCGGGGCGAGGTGATCTGCAGCATCAGTCGGACGGTGTCGCGTCCGACGTTGACGGGAGCCTGGTGCCAGGCGCCGATGTAGGGCGTCTCGTCGCCGTAGAGGGCGTCGAGCCCCGTGAGGAGGCGCTTGTACATGACCGCGAGCTCGTCGCGTTCGTCGCTCGTCAGGCCCGCGAAGTCGGGCACGTGGCGGTGGGGGAGCAGGTGGATCTCGATGGGCCAGCGCGCGGCGAACGGCACGAAGGCCGTGAAGTGCTCGCCGGCGAGGACGACGCGCGGACCGGTGCGCTCGCTCTCGAGCAGGTCGGCGAAGAGGTCGGGGCCGTAGGCGTCGATGCTGCGCAGCAGCGCGGAGGTGCGCGGCGTCACGTAGGGGTAGGCGTAGATCTGGCCGTGCGGGTGGTGCAGGGTCACGCCGATGGCCTGGCCGCGGTTCTCGAACGGGAACACCTGCTCGACGCCCGGCAGTGCCGAGAGGGCCTCGGTGCGGTGCGCCCACGCCTCGACGACCGTGCGCGCACGGGAGTCGCTGAGGCCGGCGAACGAGCCGTGCGTCTCGGGGCTGAAGCAGACGACCTCGCAGCGGCCGACGCTGCGGCGCGTGCGGCCGAGGCCGACCTCCGCCAGGTCGGCGAGACCGGCGGGGGCGTCGGGCCCGTCGAGGGTCGGGCCGAACGACGGGGAGCGGTTCTCGAAGACCGCGACGTCGTAGAGATCGGGGATCTCGGACGGGTTCGTCGAGGAGGCGGGGGCCAGGGGGTCGAGCTCGGCCGGCGGCAGGAACACGCGGTTCTGGCGCGAGGCCGCGATCGAGACCCATTCGCCCGTGAGCGGGTCCTGCCGCATCGAGGCGGTCTCGGGCCGCGGGTCGAGCACGCGCGCGTCGGCACGACGCTCGGCGCCGAGGGAGGTGTCGGCGTCGTCGAAGTAGATGAGCTCACGGCCGTCGGCCAGTGTCGTCGGGCGGATGGCGATCGACGCCATGGTGCCTCCTCGGGGGCGGGGGTGGGGCCTGCGGACGCCCCCGCGACTTGCACTTGCGAAAGCAGGTGAAAGCATACGAAGATCGACGGGTGACCCGCAACCCCGACGACGCCCCGCTGCCCGGCGAGCGTCGGCGCGGGCGCATCGCCGACCTGGTCGGCCGTCGCGGGTTCGTCTCGACCTCCGAGCTGGCGCGTGAGTTCCGGCTCTCCGAGGTGACCATCCGCACCGACCTCGAGAGCCTGGCCGCCGAGGGCCTGCTGTCGCGCGTCCACGGCGGCGCCCTCTCCGTCGACCGGCCGGTCGAGCGCCCCTTCGAGGAGGAGAGCGCGGTCGGCACCGACGCCAAGAAGGCGATCGGAGTCCGCGCCGCCTCGCTCGTGCGCTCGGGCGACTGCGTCGTGATCGACGTCGGCACCACGACGACGCAGATCGCCCTGGCCCTGCTCGACCGTCACGACCTCGAGGGGGTCGTCGTCGTCACCAACGGGCTGACGATCGCACTGGCCCTCGAGCAGGCGGTGCCCCGGTTCACGGTGATCGTCTCGGGCGGCACCCTCCGGCCCCTGCAGCACTCGCTCGTGAACCCCCTGGCCACCAGCGTCTTCAGCTCGATCACCGCCGACCTCGCGTTCATCGGCTGCACCGGCGTGCACGCCGAGCACGGCGCGACCAACGTCAACCTGCCCGAGACCGACCTGAAGCGCCTCATGACCACCACCGCCCGGCGCTCGTACATCGTCGCCGACGGCGGCAAGCTCGGCGAGGCGCACCTGGGCGTCATCGGCCCGCTCGACCGGTTCGAGGCGCTCATCACCGCCGACGCCGAGGCCGAGCAGGTCGACGCCCTGCGGCGAGCCGGGCTCGAGGTCGTCGAGGCCGAGCTGCCCGGCGACGGCCCCGGGCCGGCCGGGGCGGCCGACGACCTGGCAGGCTGACGCCGGAGGCGCGGTGCAGGCCACCGGCACGGCTGCGCCTCCCGCAGTCCGCACCCGCACCTCCCGCAACTCCTGCACCTGCTGCGACGACGCTCACCGCGGTCGTGACGCTCACGACGAAGGGACGACCATGACGACCCCACCCACGGGACACCAGCACGAGCTGAGGCTCGAGGCCGACGGCCGCGTCGTCACGGCGACGGTGACCGAGGTCGCCGCCGGGCTGCGCGCCCTGGCCGTCGACGGCGAGGCGCTCACCGAGACGTTCGCGGAGCACGAGACGCCGCCGTCGGCGTGCGGGATCACGCTCTTCCCGTGGCCGAACCGTGTCGACGGCGGCCGCTGGACCCTCGACGGACGTGACCTGCAGCTCGACCTCACCGAGCCGGCCAAGGGCAACGCGAGCCACGGGCTGCTGCGGTACACGGCGTACCGGGCGGTCGACGTCGAGCCGCACGCGGTGACGCTCGCGGCGACGGTGTTCCCGCAGCACGGCTGGCCCTCCACGCTCGAGACGACGGTGCGGCACGAGCTCGTCGCCGACGGCATGCGGGTGGTGCACACCGTGTCGAACGTCGGTGCAGCCCGTGCGCCGTTCGCCGTCGGCTCGCACCCGTTCCTGCGGGTCGGCGAGCACGACCCGGCGACGCTGACGATCACGCTGGAGGCGGCGACCCGGTACGAGGTCAGCGAGCGCGGCATCCCGACCGGCACGTCGCCGGTGGCAGGCACGTCGTTCGACCTCCGTGGCGGACCCCGCCTCGGCGACCTCGACCTCGACACTCCCTACCGCGACGTGCAGCCCGGTGCCGACGGCGTGCGCCGCACGCGGCTGACGGCGCCCGACGGCACGACGACCGAGCTCTGGCAGGACGAGGCGTTCCCGTACGTGCAGGTCTTCACGCCCCGGAACTTCCCACGCGCGGGGGTCGAGGGGCTGGCCGTCGCGGTCGAGCCGATGACGGCGCCCCCGAACGCGCTCGCGACCGGCGAGGGGCTCCTCTGGCTCGAGCCGGGCGAGACGTGGACGGCTGCATGGGGGATCCGGCGGGTCGCTGCCGGCACCGCCGGTGGCTCAGGCGGCTCGGCTCAGGCCTAGGCGACGCGAGCGCGACGAGGCGATGCGATGTCCCGCGTCGTCTCGTCGTCATCGCGTCGGCTCCGATGGAGCTGTGCGACAGGTGCCGTCCGGCGAAACCGACCCCGTGACCCGTTGTCCAGTATGCGCAGGTGGTCCCTGCCGACCCTCCACATCTGTCCGTTCTGGCGCTAACGTGACTTCGTTCGGCTGGTTACCGGACACAAGTCGCCGGGAGGTCCGGGCGCCGATCCCCACCTGATCCGGGGACCGGAGCCGCTCCTGGTGCACCGTGCCCCCGCTGGCTCCGCCGGTCGGGGGCACGCTCGTCTTCGGTGTCGGCGCCCCGACCGCGCTCGTCCCTGCGTCGCGTCGACCATGAAGGAGGCGCCCGGCCGGCCGTGCCGGAGGTCGCCTCCCGAGGTGGTGGGCCCCGTGGGGCTCGAACCCACGACCCGCGGGACGTGACCCAGCAGTCGGTCGATCGAGCGTCGTGCTGTTCTCGATCAGCGTCGACGCGGAGGTGCGCCGCCGGTCGTGGACCGTCCGAGGTGCGAGTGGCAGTCGACTGACGGTCGGCTCACACTCACCGTTCCGACAGTCGTCGGAGCCGATCGGATCTCCGTCGACGGTCAGCGTTAGAACCGCTCCGACCGGGCGACGAGCGGCTCGGCCGTCCGCTCGAGGGTCACGACCCCCGAGGGTCGCAGCCTGGTCCTCGTACTCGACGGCGGCCGCGACATTCGCGGCGGGCTCAACAGGAGCAGCTTGATTCTGCGGAACCGTCTCCTGAATCAGATGACGCGCAGAAGGTCGAGCCCAGTCCTGGGCTGCGTGCCGGTGTCGTCTTGGTGGGAGCACTCCCATCGGCAGGATTTATCGGTTGCGTCGTGTACGTGGTCTACCAAGTTTGTCTTGCCATAGCTTCCAGGAGCATCTGCCCCTTCCAAGCGCCTGCAAGGCCGTCACTGTGCGGGAGGGGGCTGTAGTGCTCCCTGGTCACGCGAGAACGCTGCTGTCGCCGTCCTCGTCCCCATCGTCCAGCCGCATAGCCTCCCGCACCCGTCGATTTGTCAGGGGCACGTACACGCCATCGACAGCCTGACCGCCCCCAAAGAAGCGCATGTACTCAGCCGCGCTTGCTCCGTCGAGGAGCTGCGCGTCACGTTCCAGAATCATGTTGATCCCGTCTGTCACCGCCTGAGGTGTGAGCTTGGCGAGGGCTGCCTCAAGCTCTGCACGGTGCCCGCCCTCGACGATTTCGGCACTTGCAAGCTGCCGCATCTGCTCTGCGATGAACGCAGCGGCGGCGAAGATGGCGAGAAGTCTCTTGCTCGCGTCCTCGCTGCTCATGGTGACTCGGTGCTGCTCGAACGCTTCGTCGATTGCTCTCGAAAATTCGGTTGGGCCGCTGTTGCTCAGGGCAGACACGACGGGGGATGTGCTGGGCGGCTGAGGCTGAACGATTCGCGCCTTCCGGGGCAGCCGCTTGATGAGAGCAGGGGCTACGTCGTCGTTCCACCAGGTCTTAAGTCTGGGAGCGTTCTTCATGACGGCGATGGTGCCAAGAACGCCTGCGGCAAGGGCAGCGGCAGCCACGGCGACAAGGAGAATCGCAGCATCTTCGTCGTTGTTCTCTGCAGGGCTGCGCTCGCCCTCACCTTCATCTACCGGCATGAAACGTGCCTGGCCGGCAAGCCGGTTCGAATCGTTGTCAAGAAGAGCACCAAGGTAGGCCCCATCAACGTCACCTGCCTCCGCCATGTGGTTTGCACCGTCGTCGAAGATTGCTCTGAACAGGTCGCCGTTTTCGGGCATTGGTGGTCCTTCGGATAGGTCTGACGGGTGAGCGGCAAATGGCGAGCCTGCGCTCACATGTGAGCTTGAGTCCTAAACGCCGCTGCACCCGGAAAACCGTCGAGGAACTTGCGGTACGGATTCTGGCTGCCATCGATCTGAACGGCACGGATGTTCGTGCCGACGACATGCTCCAGCTCGTCAGCGACCGTACCGATGAAGCCCCACCGTTTCTCTTCACCCTCGATCATGCACGGGTACCAAGATTCGATCTTGTACGCGGCTCGGACCACTCCGAATGCCACCCCGAGGGCGTACTTCGCGCGCCCTCGCGATTCAGGACCGACGTGCCAGTGCCCATGCGTCATCTCGTAAATGTCGTCCGGCGAGGAGTCTGGCTTCCAGAAGCGGTTCACCTTGAAGAACAGGACAGGATCAGTGATGGGTGGGGTCGGCTTCGACACGTGCAAGGCAATTGCCGCCTCCACCGTCGAGAGCCCAAACTCGTGGGCGTGGTGACCCTTCGTGAGGTTGGTAAGCGGGAAGCCCGCTGCGGCAAACGAATCGATTACCGCTTGTTCGACGACGTAAGCGTCCGCTCCGGTCGCGATACCCGTTCGAAGGAAGAGGTGTTCGACTTCCATGCCAGCCGAGCGGATCTCCGAAATGCGGCCGCGCTTGGCGGTCTGCGTGTCCTTCGAGTCATCCGCTTCTTGCAAATGAGCAAGAATGCGGTCGCCCTGCCCCTTGCCTACGTAAAACACCTCTTTGTTCCGGGGATCACGAAGCGCGTAGACGTAGAACGCCAGCCTCTGCGCCACCTCGAATGGGATGCCCTTGTCGGTCATGCGCGGTCCTTCTCGTGTTCATCTGCCGTGGCTTGTACTGCTGCGCTCGCGCCAGTCCCATCAGAGATAGAGGAATTGTGCGTCCGAACAGGTTCTCGGCGGGTAAGTGCGGAGAGACCCAAGCCGACGCTCGCCGCAATAGCACCGGCGATAGCTGCAACCCATGTGCCGGGCAGGGCCGGTAGAGGGGCGGTGGGAGGTCTAAATATTGGAAGCGCGATGCTGGCAAGAACGGCAAGAGCTATTAGCGGCACTAGGACGACAACGAACCAGTCGCGAAGGCGTGCCCTCTTTCCTGAACCAGTTGCGCGCTCGCGGCGAGCAACGAGCTTTCCCACGACCTCGCTGATCTGCCCAGCGAATGATTCGCGTTGAGGTGATTCTGGCAGCTTCTCAAAAATGGCGAGATCTTTTGTCAGTCTTGCGGTCAGCCTCCCTGTAGGGCTGAGTCTCTGCCAAAGCCAAGCAAGCCCCGAGACGATGGCGGGCACTGAGAGGAAAGCGAGAACGGTGCTGACAGCGCCCCCAGCGCTGAAGGCGCCGTCAGCCGCTTTAGCCGCCTCCGCCAAGATCACCAAGCTCGCCCCTCAACTTCGCGCGGAGCCCCTACCGGGGCTTCCTCACCAAGCAGATCATTGATTCGCCATGTAGCTTTCGCCGCCTCCGTGCTAACCGTCTCGTGCTCGGGGTGGGTCTGCTCCAGCATCCAAGGCAGGCTCACAAAAAGGTGGCGCGCACGATGCAAAGCGTCCTTGGGCGGCTCGCAGAGGACGGGGGCGCTTGCCAGCCGAGTTGCCTCGTCGAGCGTGTAGTGCAGGGCTAGAAGGTGTGGCACCGAGGCCACAGCGATACCGGTGGCGGTTTCAAGGGCGTTCCCATCGTTGTCCCGGGGCTCGATAAGGACCCAAGTTTCGTCCTTCTCCACGAAAGCAAAACGCCTACCCGTGAGACGAGACGCTAAGGCGATTACCTCGATGCCTACGGGCTCAGGGAGCAGCGCATGAGCCACCTCCACCCACGTCAGGGGAGCGAGAAGTTCGCCTAATTTCTCGGCGGTGGCGTGCAAGTCCATGTGGCGAGCGTAGCTAGTGAGGAGTCGCTTAGGGAGCGTCGTATGAGTAGCGCTCGCCTTCTATTGCTCTTCCTCTGTCACCCTCGAAATGCTGCGCGGACCGATTCTCGGGGAATACGTGCTTCGTTCGTTCACTACAGATGTGCCCTTCCGTGGGCTCCATACGTCGCCATTCCACGGGGCTGACGCAGCTCTACTTGGAACCAGAACGGTCGTTCACGGGCGCCATGGAGCGGGGGAAGACCTCGTTCAGCGAACTTCTCCGCCGGGTTCACGAGCCTGGCGGCGCGGAGGGTTCCATCATCAGTGCGAGCCTAAGGCGGGGCGAAGCTACAAAAAAGAAGCCTTCGCCTGTTGGCGACGCTGAGCTTCGCGTGCTGATTTACAACAGATCTCTCGCAGAGGGCTCCCTTCGACTGTAGGTAGTGACCATTTGGTGCCGCGACCTGTGGCAGGCCAGCGCGAAGTCAAAATGGGAACTCGGCGCATTCGATCTGGACGCGTTTCTTGAGAAGGCGATGCGCTGATGGCCGCGTAAGAGAGGTGGAGCGCAAGGGCGGGCGTGCCTACGAGGTGCGCTGGCGTGCAGGCGACAAGTTCAAGCAGCGCACGTTCACCGTCAAGCGCGAGGCCGACCGCTTCGCCTTAAAGGTGGAGACCGAGCTGGCAGAGGGCAACACGACCGACCTGCTCGTCAAGAGCGGCAAGACCGTCCGGCAGGTGATCGAGGCCTCGCTCGCAGCGAGCAAGCCCGAGCTGAAGCCCCGCACTTACAACGGGTACGTCGCCATCTACGACAACCGCGTCCTGCCCAAGTTCGGGGCGCGGAAGGTGGGCACCCTCACTCGGTCTGACGTGCAGGCGTGGGTCGGCGAGTTGCACGCAGCCAAGCTCTCGCCGGCCACCGTGCACCACCACTACGTGGCGCTGAAGAAGGCGCTGCGGCACGCCCTCGACGACCGGCTCATCAGCTACAACCCGTGCGACGGGGTGCGCCTGCCCAAGGCCCACAACGCCGACGGCTTCAAGCCGGTCTTCCTCACTGCCGCTCAGGTGGAGGACCTGGCCGACCTGCTCGACTTCCAGCACCTCTATGGCTTGCTCGTGCGGTTCGCTGCGTACACGGGGCTGCGGGCGGGCGAGCTGACCGGCCTGCGCATCCGCAACCTCAACCTGAAGGCCGGGCACGTGGAGGTCCGCCAGACGTTGCAGCACATCGCGGGGGAGTGGGTCGTCCTGACGCCCAAGTCCGCCCGATCTACCCGCAACGTTCCCCTGGTCAGCCGGGCGCTGGTGGCCGACCTGCGCGAATACCCACTGACGCACCCGCGCTCGGGCGACCCCGATGCGTTGGTGTAGCCGGGACGCAACCCTGGGTCGCACTCGGTCACCTACGAGCGTGTGTTCGACGTGGCCAGCTTCCGCCGCAACTACCTGAAGCCCGCGCTGCGCAGCCTGCAGATGGACGACGGCATGCGCTTCCACGACCTGCGCCACGCGTTCGCGTCGCTGATGCTCGCCGCGCAGTTCCCGCCGTACGAGGTGAGCCGGTGGATGGGCCACGCCAACCTCGCCACGACTGACAGCATCTACGCCCACCTATACCCGAGCGACTACTCGGCGCACTTGGATCGCTTCGACGCGTTCGTGGGGGTCGGTGCGCAGTGAGGCGCCGTCCTCAGGCCGTATCCTTAGCCGCTACGTCTGAACCGGAGAACGACTTGCCACATCCTATGAACGAACCGTCCAGTTCCCAGAGCCTCTTCGACCTCCCTAATGCTCCCAAGTTCGAGAGGTTTACCGCTCTTCCGAAGTTCGACGGGGTCCCGGCGCTCGTTCTTGACGTGCCCGAGAGCATCCCCGCCTTGGGATATGGGTCACATCAATTTTTCCGCTACTACGGCAAGTTTCCGTCGCTAGTCGGACGGGAAATTATCAGCGCGTTCTCCGACGCTGACATGGGCGTCCTAGACAATTATTCGGGTTCGGGAACGACGCAAGTGGAAGCCCAGATTGCAGGCAGGGACTCCTACGGAATTGACATCAACCCTCTCGCCGTGCTGGCGAGCAATGTCAAGACGGCGTACCAGGACGCGCGAAAGCTAGACGCCGCGTTCGACCTCGTCTGCAGAAGTGCAGCGGCAATAGCGCCGTACGAGATTCAAGCGACACCCAGTGATCGTCTCAGGAAATGGTTTTCGGAGGAATCCCTGCAAGGTCTTGGTCGGATCCGAGCAGCTATCGATGAGCTTGAGCCTGGTGATGAACAAGATTTCCTCACGGTTTGTTTCCTGGCCATTGTGCGCCGGTGCAGCAACGCCCACGACGGTGAGGTGCGGCCACATGTCAAGTTGGAAAAGAAACCTCGACCACCGGCAACGGCGTTCCGCGAAAAGTATCTAGATATGGTTGACGGTCTTCGGGAACTCGACACGATGAGGCCCAAAAGCATCAAATCGAAGACAGTCATTGGCGATAACCGAACGCCGAAGGCTTACGCGGAACTTCTCACGGAGCCGGTCGGTCTCGTAGTATCCCATCCGCCCTACCTCAATTCCTTCAACTACTTCAATGCATTCAGTCTGGAGATTATGTGGTCTGAGGGCATGACCAACGTGTGGCAAGGCTGGACTCTGCGCGACGTCACAGGACTCGAGCAGAAGGCGCACCCTGCAACGAATGGGCGTCTGGTCGAGAGCTACTACCGGTCCATCAGCGAGGCAAGCGCTCAGGCATTTGAGGTTCTTCGGCCAGGGGGCACTTTGGCCTTGGTCGTGGGCGACGCAACCATTCACGGCCGGCTTGAAGCGGTACACCGCAATGTTTGGGACTCCCTAAAGACCTCGGGCTGGCGTCCGGAAGCCGTCTGGTTCCGAACGACCCATTACGGCATTGGGAAGTATGCGTACGCCCATCGCGCGGATTATCACGGGGAAGCAGAAAAGAAGGACGCCATCATGTTCCTTCGCAAGCCCTAGTACTCGTTCTGCGGATCGACAGTCAAGATATGGTCCTCAAGGATGCGGAGTAGCGAGCGCTCCTCATCCTCGGGCACGATGATGGAGAAATCGCTGTCGGTGACTTGGAAGTCGTCGTACTTCTGCTTAGTCATTCCCTGGAAGTAGTCCATGAACCACTGAATGCGGTCGCTCCCTTCTGGCGCTTTCTCCTGGACATAATCTGCATAACGAATGATGCCAGCATCCTTCACGAGGAATGTGAAGTCTACGAAGGTGCCTAACACGGCCTTGTCCTTGGTGTTCCAGTGAACGCCGTTGCCGAGCGCCACAAAACTGAGGAGCTGCTTCTCCCCAGACGGGCTTCCCAGGGGCTTTACGGTGCCGTTATAAGCGATATCTAGATCGATGGCCACGAGCGAAGCCTGCTTAGCCTTCTCGATGGTCTGAATGCCAGCACCCAGCTTGTTGCTACCAGAAAATCGCTGAGCGCCTACACGCTTGCTTTCCAGAGAAGCGATGAGCGCGGTCTTGTCGACGACATCGATATAGGCCTGACCATCTACAATGCCCATGAAGCGCAGATCAATTTTCATTGCGCTCAGGTAAAGGCCGAAAGCCCCTGATTTTGGTATTGGCTTCCTGTCCAGCCCGACCGTTGTCTTAGCGCCTGTCGTCGATGCCTGAAGCTTTACGAAACCCGAGTCAGAGTCGATGGAGACAATTTCGATTTCGACAAGGCCTTCACCGACTGTGGCGGTAATTACCCCCCCAGCAGGAGCGACGCACTGGCTTATCTTGTACCAAGAAAACTCGACCTTATGAGCGGCCCCGCTGATTCCAGTCAAGCTTTGCTCTAAGTACATACGGCGCTTCAACGCGTCGCTCTGTTCGAGGTACTTGCGAAGCAAAATCTCTTGAACCACTCCGATCTTTCGCCCTACGGTTCTCCCACTCTCGAGTGTCGTCAAATCCTCGAAGTAGTAGAAGATTTCGGAGATTCGGCCGTCTCTCTGCACTTCTACTGCAGTTCCGACTGGGGCATCGGGGCCAAGCAATCTTTCAAGGTCCATGGTGAGACGATATCGATTTTGCCGTGGCCCTGTCGTGCCCCTAAAAGGGGAACGGAATCATCGTTAGCGTGGAGGGGTTCTGGAGGGGTCCGAGTGTCCCCAGGATGGCCCGGAGGCCCTAGATCGCTTGCAAACACAGGTGGGCCCCGTGGGGCTCGAACCCACGACCCGCGGATTAAAAGTCCGATGCTCTGCCAACTGAGCTAGAGGCCCTCGGTGTTCGAGGATACGTGATCGCGGGCGTCCTCGCGGGCCGGCAGCGCGCCTCCTTCGCGGCCGCGAGCGACGACGGGAGGCGACGGGCGACGGCGCCCGACCCACACGCCGCTGTCGGTGCACGCGCGTATCGTCGAGACGATGCCCAGAGACTTCCACCGCCCGACCCAGTTCCCCAGCGCCGCCTTCGAGGCGTTCCAGGGAGGCGACGACCCGGCGACCGTGAACCGGATCGCCCACGAGTCGGCGGCCGCGCTCGTCGCCCGGGTCAAGCACGACCCGCAGCCCGAGATCCTCGACCGGCTCGTCTCGTTCAGCGACGAGCACGGCATCGACGTCGTCGCCGAGCTGTGGGCCCGCGCCGCGCCGCACACCCTCCCCGGGGCCCTGTGGCGCATCTACCTCGTCCGCGCGGTCATCCGCCAGGCGCCCGAGGAGGTCACCTACCTCTTCGACCGCGGCGTCGAGACGTCGACCACCATCGACCCGATCGTCGCCGGGGCGCCGACGCCCGCGACCCCCGCCGAGGTGCTCGCGCTGGCCGACCTCATCCTCCGCGGGGTGTTCGACGGCGACTTCGCGGTCGCTCTCGAACGCGGCGCGGCGTTCTGCCGGCTCGCGGCGGCGGGCGCCACGACCGTGGCCGACGAGCAGGACTCGATCGGCTCCGACCTCGCCTCGACGCTGACCCGGCGTGCACTCCGCCTCTCTGAGCTGGGTGTCGACCTCACCGCGTGCGCCGCGCTCTGGCGCGACGGCAGCCTCGACTGACGCGGCCTCGACTGACGCATCCTCGACTGACGCAGCGTGGATCGGCGTCGCGCACCAACGCGCTCGGCGACCGCCGCCTGAAAGCGAGACAGATCGGGACTCGGCTTGCCTGCTCGACCGGCGCGGCGCCTCCTCCGGGCCAGATCACTCTCAATTTTCGAGGGTGAAGCTACAGGAGGCGCGGCGACGTCCTCGAGGAGCGGACCGCGGAGGGGCGGAGCAGAGCTGAGCAGGCGGTGACTGACGCGCAGCGTTCGCACCGGGCGAACGCCCGAGCGAGGCCCGGCGACGACGGTTACACTCGATCACTGTCGGGCCGTAGAAACCCCGGGCTCCAAATTTAGCCGCTTCGAGCGGCCTCGCGCCGAGAGGCGTTCCTGCGGCTCGACACCCTCTTCCCCTCCCCGAGCGTGACCATCCCGCTCGGCTGATCCGGGGTCCCCGACCCCGTCCCCTCATCCGGGGCCCCGTCCCCGTCCCCTCCTCCGGGGCTCACGGTCGAGTGGTCCGAAGTGGTCCCTCCCAATGTGGTGACCGACCGTTCGTGACCACTCGGCCACCGGAGGCCGAGGCCCCGGCAAGAGTTCCGTGCACCCGGGGCAAACTCGCCCAAACCAGCAGACCCCCGGTACCGAACCATGAGCGTGAGGGATCGAGAGATCCTCCGCTGACTTCCCGCCGCCCTGACTGGCGGGACGACGCGGTCGTTCCCTCCGCTCGGCCCGGGCCTGAACGCCATCCCAGACGGTCACCGGGCGGGGGGAGCGACTCACACCAGCAAGAACAGCACCACCAGAGACCAGCACGAACCCGTCACGATCCTGTGACGGTCAGCCCGACACAAGCGGATCGAGGTGAACCCTGACATGCTGAAGCTCGTGACCCACGACATCGAGACTCCCCAGGACGAGGCGCGTGCGTCGACTCCTGACGAGCTCCTCATCAGGGTCGCCCAGGCCGATCGAGTGGCCTTCGCCGAGCTGTACGACCAGACCGCACCCCGTGTGATGGGCCTGATCAAGCGTCTCCTGAAGGACCACTCGCAGTCCGAGGAAGTCACCCAAGAGGTCTTCCTCGAGATCTGGCAGAACGCCGCTCGCTTCGACACCACCCGGGGCAGCGCCTCGAGCTGGATGCTGACGATGGCCCACCGCCGGGCCGTCGACCGTGTCCGTGCCTCGCAGGCCGGCCGCGACCGAGACCTCAAGATCGGCGTCCGCGACCTGGAGCTCGGCTACGACTCGGTCACCGAGTCGGTCGAGATCCGGATCGAGCACGAGCGCGTCGAGCGTGCACTGGGACGACTCACGGAGCTCCAGAGCCAGGCCGTCAGGCTGGCGTACTACGGCGGCTACAGCCACAGCGAGGTGGCCGCGATGCTGGGGGTGCCGATCGGCACCGTCAAGACGAGACTGCGCGACGGCATGATCCGCCTGCGCGACGAGATGGGAGTGGCATCGTGACCTACCGCGACGACTCCACCACCGGCGGGAACCCGCCCCACGACTCGCTCGAGGCGATGTCGGGCGCGTACGTGCTCGACGCCCTGAGCGACGACGAACGACACGACTTCGAGACTCTGCTGGAGGAGTCCGAGAGCACCAGAAGGGAAGTGACCGAATTGAGAGAGACCGCATTGCTGCTCGCCCACGCGGCACCGCCCGTGATGCCTTCGGCCGCCCTCCGCGCGAGCATCATGGACGCCATCGTCGGGCTGCCGCAGCTGCCCGCCCAGACCACCTCCGACTCTGCCTCGCAGACGCCGGCCGCGACCCCGGTCGCAGGAGGCGCGGGTGACGACCACGAGATCGCCCGCCCCGGCCGCCACGCCGTCCCCGAGATGGAGCCGAGCGAGTCCGAGACCGCTGCCCGCGTGATCGAGCCCACCGGGGCCGCCCGTGCCCGCTGGTTCACCCGTCCCGTCGCGATGCTCGGTGTCGCCGCGGCAGCCGCCGCGCTCTTCTTCGGAGGAGGCGCGCTGCTGTCCGAGGTCACCGGCCCGAGCCAGCAGCAGGAGGCCACCGCCTCCTCGATCGACGAGATCTACGCGGCAGGGGACTTCCAGCGCACCGTGGCGGACGTCAGCACCGGCGGGACCGCGACGCTGGTCTGGTCGAACGAGCTCAAGCGCTCGGCGGTCGTCCTCGACGGCCTCACCTCGCTGCCCGGCGACCAGACGTACGAGCTCTGGTACATCGGTGCCGACGGTGCGGTCCCCGCCGGCACGTTCGACACGGACAGCGACTCGACGGTCACGAAGGTGCTCAAGGGCGAGATGACGCCCGGCGACACCATCGGCCTGACGGTCGAGCCCGTCGGCGGCTCCGAGCAGCCGACGAGCGACCCGATCATGGCCGTGCAGGCCGCCTAGCAGCGACAACACGAGCCGGTCGGGCCCCGCGAGAGCGCGACCCGGCCACACGACGAAGGAGGCGGCCCACCAGCAGGTGGGCCGCCTCCTTCGCGTCGCTCCGGGCCGAGGACGGCCCGTGGGCCGCGTACGACCGTCGGGCCGCGCACAGCCTCCGGGCTCAGCCGAAGCGGCCGGAGACGTAGTCCTCGGTCGCCTGGACGCTGGGCTTCGAGAACATCGTGGCGGTGTCGTCGTACTCGATGAGCTTGCCGGGCTTGCCGGTGCCCGCGATGTTGAAGAAGGCCGTCTTGTCGCTGACCCGGCTCGCCTGCTGCATGTTGTGGGTCACGATGACGATCGTGTACTGCTGCTTGAGCTCCTCGATGAGGTCCTCGATGGCGAGCGTCGAGATCGGGTCGAGGGCCGAGCAGGGCTCGTCCATCAGGATCACGTCGGGGGAGACGGCGACGGCGCGCGCGATGCAGAGACGCTGCTGCTGCCCGCCCGAGAGGCCCGAGCCGGGCTTGTCGAGGCGGTCCTTGACCTCGTTCCAGAGGTTGGCGCCCTGCAGCGAGCTCTCGACCAGGTCGTCCTGCTCGCCCTTGCCCATGCGGCGGTTGTTGAGCTTCACGCCGGCGAGCACGTTGTCGCGGATGCTCATGGTGGGGAACGGGTTCGGGCGCTGGAACACCATTCCGACCTGACGGCGGACGAGCACCGGGTCGACGCCGGGGCTGTACAGGTCGTTGCCGTCGATCAGCACCTCACCGTCCACGTAAGCACCGGGGATGACCTCGTGCATGCGGTTCAGCGTGCGGAGGAACGTCGACTTGCCGCAGCCGGACGGGCCGATGAAGGCCGTGACGGTGCGCGGCTCGATGGTGATGTTGACGTCCTCGACGGCCTTGAACTTGCTGTAGTAGACGTTGAGGTCCTTGACCTCGATGCGCTTGGACATTCAGGTTCCTTCGGTGAGGTGCGGCGTCGTGCTGCGTGTCGGGTGCGGAGACGCGGGGGGAAGAGGGACGAGGAGGCGCGTGGCCGTCAGCGGCCGAGCTTGGGGGCGAAGAGGCGCGCGATGAGGCGGGCCAGCAGGTTCAGCGCCATGACGATGAGGATCAGCGTCAGGGCCGAGGTCCACGCCCGGTCGATGTACGCGGCCGCGTCGGTGCCCTGGCTGACGTACGAGCTGTAGGCGAAGACCGGCAGCGACTGCATGCGACCGTCGAAGAGGTCGTAGTTCATGCTCGCCGTGAAGCCGGCGGTGATGAGCAGCGGGGCCGTCTCGCCGATGACGCGGGCGATCGAGAGCATGACGCCGGTGGTGATGCCCGCGATGGAGGTGGGGAGCACGACCTTGAGGATCGTCAGCCACTTCGGCACGCCGAGCGCGTAGGCGGCCTCGCGCAGCTCGTTCGGGACGAGCTTGAGCATCTCCTCCGTGCTGCGCACGACGACGGGGATCATCAGCACGGCCAGGGCCACGGAGCCGGCGGCGCCCATGCGGACGCCCTCGCCGAAGAAGATCACGAACAGGGCGTAGGCGAACAGGCCGGCGACGATCGACGGGATGCCCGTCATGACGTCGACGAAGAAGGTGATCGCGCGGGCCAGGCGGCCGCGGCCGTACTCGACCAGGTAGATGGCCGTCAGCAGGCCGATCGGCACCGAGATGACGGCGGCGAGGGCGGTGATCAGCAGGGTGCCGGTGAGGGCGTGCAGCCCGCCGCCGCCCGCGCCGACCACGTTGCGCATCGACATGGCGAAGAAGTCGCCGTCGAAGCGCGCCGCACCGGAGGTGACGACGGTGAAGAGGACGGAGATGAGCGGGATCAGCGCGAGGATGAACGCGGCGCTGACCAGGGTGGTGACGACGCGGTCCTTGGCGCGGCGGATGCCCTCGACCTGCATCGAGATGACGAAGACGAGCGCGGCGTACAGGATCGTGCCGAGCACGATGGCGGCGACCCAGTTGAAGGTCTCGGTGACGCCGCCGGCCTGCAGCAGGCCGAAGACGACGAGCATGATCGCCCAGCTGCCGGCGAGGATGACCAGGGGCGAGGCCTTGGGCAGGCGTCCCGTGGTGAGGGTGTTGACGGTGCGGCTGGCCGTGCGGGGACGGTCCTGGGTGGTCGTTGCCATCAGTTCGCTCCCGAGAAGGCCTTGCGGCGGTTGATGACGATGCGGGCGATCGAGTTGACGACCAGCGTGATGACGAAGAGGACGAGGCCCGTCGCGATCAGCGTGTTGATGCCGATGTCGTGCGCCTCGGGGAACCTCAGGGCGATGTTCGCGGCGATGGTCGACGAGTTCGTCGAGGTGAGGATCGCGGGGTTGATCACGAGAGCCGGCGACAGCACGAGGGCGACGGCCATGGTCTCGCCGAGGGCCCGGCCGAGGCCGAGCATCGAGGCCGAGATGATGCCGGGGCGGCCGAAGGGCAGGACCGCGACCTGGATCATCTCCCAGCGGGTCGCGCCCAGCGCGAGGGCCGCCTCCTCGTGCAGGGTCGGCGTCTGCAGGAACACCTCGCGGCTCAGCGCCGTGATGATCGGCAGGATCATGACGGCGAGCACGATGGAGGCGGTGAGCAGCGTGCGACCGGTGCCCGACACGGGACCGGCGAACAGCGGGAACCAGCCGAGGTTGTCGGCCATCCACGCGTAGACGGGCTGCACGGCGGGGGCGAGGACGATGCTGCCCCACAGGCCGAAGACGACCGACGGCACGGCGGCGAGCAGGTCGATGACGTAGCCGAGGCCGGCGGCGAGGCGGCGCGGGGCGTAGTGCGAGATGAAGAGCGCGATGCCGATGGCGACGGGGAGGGCCATGACGAGCGCGAGCGCGGCGGCGTAGACCGTGCCGAAGGCGAGCGGGCCGACGTACTGCCAGAACGAGTCGGGGAAGCCGGACAGCGAGATGTCGGCCGGGTCGGCGATCACGGCGGGGATGCTCTGCGCGACCAGGAAGATCGCGACGGCGGCGAGGATGGCGAGGATCAGGCCGCCGGCGACGACGGTGCTGCCCGAGAAGATCCGGTCTGCGGGGCGACGCGGCGCACGAGGTGCTCTGACCTTCGTGGCGGTCGATGCGGGGGCGGTCATCGGACGAGGTCCTCCGGGTGGGTGCTCGGTGTGCGGGCGGTGCTCGGGTGGCGGTGCGGTTCTGCCGATGGTGCTGATCGTACGGGTGCCCCTGTCAGGGCGACGGCCCGGGACCGCACGGCGTGCGGTCCCGGGCCCGGTGTGGCAGGTGCTACTTGATGAGCGCGATCGCGTCGGCGACCTGGCCCGAGAGGGTGCTCGAGATGGGAGCCGAGCCGGCGGCGTCGGCCGCGACCTGCTGGCCCTCGTCGCTGGACACGTACTCGAAGTACGACTTCACGAGCTCGCCCTGGGCGGCGTCCTCGTACGACTCGCAGCCGATGAGGTAGCTGACCAGCACGAGGGGGTAGACGCCGTCGGCGGTCGAGGTGCGGTCGAGCTCGATGGCGATGTCGCCCTCGGTGCGGCCTTCCTCTTCAGGGGACTCGTCGACGATGGCGGCGGCGGCCTCGGCCGAGTACTCGACGAACTCCTCGCCGACCTTGATCTTCGCGACGCCGAGGTCGCCGGCGCGCGAGGCGTCCGCGTAGCCGATGGTGCCGGTGCCGTTGGTCACCGCGTCGATGACGCCCGAGGTGCCGGAGGCGCCCTCGCCGCCCTCGAGGGGCCAGACGCCGTCGGGCTCCGACGACCACACGTCGGGGCTGTTGGCGTTCAGGTACTCGGTGAAGTTCTCGGTGGTGCCCGAGTCGTCCGAGCGGTGCACGGCCGTGATGGGCGTGCTGGGCAGGTCGGCGTCGGGGTTGTCGGCCTTGATCTCGGCCGCGTCCCACGTGGTGATCGCACCGCTGAAGATGCCGGCGATGGTGGCGGGCGAGAGGTTGAGCTCGTCGACGCCGTCGAGGTTGAAGACGACCGCGATGGGCGAGACGTAGACGGGCAGCTCGACGATGCCGGTGTCGGGGGTGCAGCCCGCGAAGGTGCTCGACGAGATCTCGTCGGCCTTGAACGCGCGGTCCGAGCCGGCGAAGGCCGCGGCGCCGGAGATGAAGCTCTCACGGCCGCCGCCGGAGCCCTGCGGGTCGTAGTTGACGGTCACGTCGGGGTTGGCGGTCTGGAAGCCGGCGACCCAGGCCTCCTGGGCGGCCTGCTGGGACGAGGCGCCGATGCCGGCGATCGTGCCGGAGAGGTCGGAGGAGGCGCCGTCGGACGAGGAGCCGGAGCCGCCCTCGTTAGAGGCGCAGGACGCGAGGAGCATGGTGCCGACCGCGGCGATCGCCACGATGCTGCCGGTGCGCTTGAAGTTCACAGAGGTTCCTTCTCGGGATGTGGTGCTGTGGGGTGCTGGGGGGCCGGTGCTGGCCCGTTGCGAGACGCTACGTCGGGCGGTTAACCACGGTCGTCTGCGATGGTGAACGGGAGGTTAACGCGGGGGGAACATCGGCCGGGCGTGCCCGCCGCCACGGTGCCGCGGGGCCAGGATCACCCGCCGGGTCCACCCGTCGCGCCGGCCCGGGGCCCGGCCCGACACGGCTCGCGCCCCGCGGCAGGGCCGCGGGGGGCGTGGAGGGGCCGGGCGTCGGCAGGGCTCAGAGGACGGGGCCGTGCGGGTCGTCGGCGACGAGCGCGGGATCGGAGCACGACACGTGCAGCACGGTGTACTCGCCGGGACTCAGCGAGGAGGCGCGGCGCAGGTCGAGCCGGTGGCCCCCGACCGTCCCCGCGGCGATCTGCCGCACGATCTCGGGCAGCACCGGGGCGTGCGTGCAGAACACGGCCGGCACCCGCTTCTTCAGGCGCTTCGCGACCACGCCGGTCACGTCGTCGTCGTGGCGGTCGAACGCGTCCTGGCTGATCGAGTCGCTCTGCTTGACCCCGACGCGGGTCAGCGCCGAGACCGGCTCGAGCGTCGCGAGGCAGCGGGCGGCCGTGCTGCTGATCAGGCGCTGCGGGGCCCACGCGGCGATGCCGGGCGCGATCGACTTGGCCTGGCGGCGGCCCTGGGGCAGGAGGGGGCGGGTGGCGTCCGAGCCGCTCCAGTCGCCGGGCGACGTCGTCTTCGCGTGCCGCAGGGCCACGAGGGCGAAGGTGCGGGCGGCGCCCGAGGCGACGCGGTCGGCGAACCGGTCGAGCACCTCCGCGTCCCGTTCGTAGGTCAGCTTGGCGCGCGCCTTCTCGATCGAGACCCACTCGATCGCGGCGACCTCGCTGTTGGGCGTGAAGCGCCCTGCCTCGGCGAAGGCCTCGTCGTCGACCTCGGCCGCCCAGTAGTGCACGATCTTGTCCCGCCCGCCGGGCATGACGTACTCGGCGGTGCCGAGCGGGGCCCCGAGGGCGACGCGGTACCCCGTCTCCTCCCGGATCTCTCGGACGGCCGTCTGCGGCGTCGACTCGCCGGGGTCGACCTTGCCCTTGGGCAGCGAGACGTCGCCGTGGTGCTCGCGGTGGATGAGCAGCACGCGCGCCTTGCCGTCGACGAGGCGGAAGCAGACCGCGCCGGCAGCGACGATCGTCGTGGGGGCGACCGTGCTCACCGGCTGGCCCGGCGGCGCTGCGTGATCTGCTTCATCAGCACGTTCTGCATGTCGGCGAGCGGCGCGTCCGACGCGTCACGCGCGTGGCGCGTCCAGGTGCCGTCGCTCTCGAGCCACCACGACGCCGTCTCGTCGGACATCGCACGGTCGAAGAGCTCGGAGACCTGGTCGAGGTGGTCCTGCTGCGTGAGGCGCACGAGCGCCTCGATGCGACGGTCGAGGTTGCGGTGCATCATGTCGGCGCTGCCGATGAAGACCTGGGGGTCGCCGTCGTTCGCGAACCAGAACAGGCGCGAGTGCTCGAGGTAGCGACCGAGGACCGACCGCACGCGGATCGTGTCGCTCAGGCCGGGCTGGCCCGGCTTGATGGTGCAGATGCCACGCACCCAGACGTCGACCGGCACGCCGGCCTGGCTGGCCTTGTAGAGCGCGTCGATGATCTGCTCGTCGACGATCGAGTTGATCTTGATCTTGATGCCCGAGGGTCGACCGGCCTGCGCGGCCTCGATCTCGCCCTGGATCTGCTTGAGCAGCCCGCGGCGCAGGTAGCGCGGCGCGACGAGGAGGCGCTTGAACTTCTTCTCGATCGCGTAGCCCGACAGCTCGTTGAACAGGCGCGTCAGGTCTTTGCCGACCTGGTCGTCGGCGGTGAAGAGGCCCATGTCCTCGTAGATGCGGCTGGTCTTGGGGTTGTAGTTGCCCGTGCCGATGTGCGTGTAGTGCCGCAGCCGGCCCTTCTCCTGGCGGATGACGAGCGCGAGCTTGCAGTGGGTCTTGAGCCCGACCAGCCCGTAGACGACGTGCACGCCGGCCTTCTCGAGCTTGCGGGCCCAGGTGATGTTGTTCTGCTCGTCGAAGCGCGCCTTGACCTCGACGAGGGCGAGCACCTGCTTGCCCGACTCGGCGGCGTCGATGAGGGCCTCGATGATGGGGCTGTCGCCGCTCGTCCGGTAGAGCGTCTGCTTGATGGCGAGGACGTTGGGGTCGGCCGCCGCCTGCTCGAGGAACGCCTGCACGCTCGTCGCGAACGACTCGTACGGGTGGTGCACCAGGATGTCCTGCCGGGCGATGCTCGCGAACATGTCGGGCTTCATGTTCGGTTCGGTCGGCTGCAGCTGCAGGGCCGTCTGGGGCAGGTGCTTCGGGTACTTGAGGTCGGAGCGGGGCATCTTCGTGATCTCGAAGAGGCCGGCGAGGTCGAGGGGGGCCGGCAGCCGGTAGACCTCTTGGTCGGTGACGTCGAGCTCGCGGACGAGCAGCTCGAGCGTGACCGGGTCCATGTCGTCGGTGATCTCGAGGCGGATGGGCGGGCCGAAGCGCCGACGCAGCAGCTCGCGCTCGAGCGCCTGGATCAGGTTCTCCGACTCGTCCTCGTCGACCTCGACGTCCTCGTTGCGGGTGACGCGGAACACGTGGTGCTCGACGACCTCCATGCCCGGGAACAGGTCTTGCAGGTGGTTCGCGATCAGGTCTTCCAACGGGATGAACCGCACGCGCCCGCTGTCGTTGTCGGGCAGCTGCACGAAGCGCGGCAGCATCTGCGGCACCTTGAGGCGCGCGAACTCCTGGCGCATCGTCTTCGGGTTGCGGACGCGCACCGAGAGGTTCAGCGAGAGGCCCGAGATGTACGGGAACGGGTGCGCGGGGTCGACGGCGAGCGGCATGAGCACGGGGAAGATCTGCTCGGTGAAGATCTCGCGCATGCGGACGCGGTCGGCCTCTTCGAGGTCGGACCACTTCTCGATGTGGATGCCCGCGTCGTCGAGATCGGGCTTGACCAGGTCGAGGAACGCACGGGCGTGCCGCTCTTGCAGGTCGTGCGCCTTGGCGTTGATGTCGGCGAGCACCTCGTTGGGGCCGCGGCCGACGTTCGTGGGCACGGCGAGCCCGGTGGCGATGCGCCGCTTCAGGCCGGCGACGCGGACCATGAAGAACTCGTCGAGGTTGCTGGCGAAGATCGCGAGGAAGTTCGCGCGCTCGAGCAGCGGCGTCGTCGGGTCCTCGGCGAGCTCGAGCACGCGCTGGTTGAACGCCAGCCAGCTGAGCTCTCGGTCGAGGTACCGCTCGGCGGGGAGCGTGCCGTCCTCGAAGCTGACGATCTCGTCGAAGTCGTCGAGGAAATCGGGGGTGACGCCGGCGCCGTCGACGCGTGGTTCGCTGTCCATCGCACCATCGTGCCACCCCTGGTGGCCGCCGACGTCCCCGCCACGTGAACGGCTGGTGACGAGGCCCGGCCCGGCGGCTGTGGAGGAGGCACGGGAGAGGCGCGACGGAGGCGCCTCAGGCGGCCGCGAGGGCCTCGCCGACCGGTGCGCGCCTCCCTCGTCCGCCGGCCAGCACGAGGGCGGAGCCGGCGCCGCTGAGCACGAACCCCGCGAGGGTCCACGCCGTGAGCGGCTCGCCCAGGAGCAGGGCGCCGGAGGCCGCGGTGGTCGGCGCGACCAGGAACAGCAGCGCGTTCAGGGCGGTCACGCCCAGCCGGCGCAGCAGCCACCAGTAGAGCCCATACGCGGCGAGCGTCGGCACCAGCGCCGACAGCACGGTGGCGGCCCAGAACGAGGGCGACGGAGGCGGCACGAGCGTCCCGGTCGCGGCCGCGAGCACCACGAGCGCCGCTGCCGTCACGCTCACGTGCACCGTCAGCGTCGTGAGCACGGGCAAGTCCGCCCCGCCGTGCCGCTCGACGAGCGTGCCGGCGATCAGGCTCGCCATGGCCAGCGCCGGGAGGGCCCAGGCCCACGCCGGCGCGTCCGAGTCGCCGAGCTGCGACCCGACGACGAGCACGACGCCGATCGCCCCGACTCCGAGCCCGGCCCACTGCGCGCCCCGCACGCGCAGCCCGAGCAGCGGTCCGACGAGGGTGGCGACGACGAGCGGCTGCACCGCGTCGACCAGGGCCGTGCTGCCGGTCGCCACCCCGGCGCCGACCGCCGCGTAGACGAACACGACGTAGCCGAACTGCGCGAGCAGCCCGATCACGGCCTGGCGCCGCAGCTCGACGCCGGGGACGCCGCGCAGCCGCCCCCGGGCGGCGGCCACCACGACGAGCAGCACCGCGAGCGGCAGGAACCGCCAGAGCAGCAGCGTCGTCGCGGGCGCGTCGACGGTGGCGACGGCAGCGATGGTGAAGCCCGAGCTCCACGCGAGGACGAACGCGGCGGCGGCGAGCACCGTGACGACGCCGGGCGCGCGGCGCGCACGGCCCCTCTCGCGGTCGTTGTGTACACCGATCTGTTTATTCATGCCCCTGACTATACAGATGGGTATAGTCACGGGCATGGTCGATCTCACCGCACCCGAGCTGCCCTCCCTCACGCCGGGTGCGCGCCGCCTCCTCGACGCCGCCTCCGACCTCTTCTACGACCGCGGCGTCCACGCCGTCGGCGTCGACACGATCGCCGAGGCGGCCGGCGTCACCAAGAAGACCCTCTACGACCGCTTCGGCTCGAAGGAGGCGCTGGTCGTCTCGTACCTGCAGCACCGCGACGCGAGATGGCGCGCCCACCTCGCCGCCGAGTTGGCCCGCACGCCCGAGCCCGGCCCCGAGCGGGTGCTCGCTGTCTTCGACGCGACGCTCACCTGGGCCGCCGACAACTCGCCCAAGGGCTGCGGCGTGATCAACGCCCGTGCAGAGGTGGGCGGCCCGGACGACGGCGGGCCGGTGCTTCCCGAGCTCACCAGGCAGAAGCGCTGGATGCTCGCGCTGGTCGCCGACCTCCTCGCCGAGGCGGGGCTGGGGCGGGACGACGACGGCGCCCTCGCGCGGCAGCTGATGCTGCTGCACGAGGGCGCCCTCGTCACGCTCGGGATGGCGACCTTCCCCAGGCCGGTCGAGACGGCGCGGGACCTCGCCGCGGCGCTGCTCGCCGACGCCGGTCGCCCCTGACCGGCCCCGGCCTCAGAGCACCCCGCCGCGCATCGGTGCGAGGCGTCGCCAGGTGACCGACCGCCAGGCCCACTCCACGGGGCCGTACGAGAAGTGCCGCAGCCACAGCCGGCTGAGCAGCGACTGCACGACGAGCAGCGCGGCGCTCGCGACGACCATCGGCAGGTAGGTCGTCATCGTCGACCAGCCGAGGCCCGACGAGGCCAGCGCGACGAGGGTGAGAACGACCGACGCGGCCAGGTAGTTCGTGAGGGCCGTCCGGCCGAGCGGCTCGAAGGCCGCGGCGAGCAGGGCCCGGGCGCGAGTGCGCCAGAGCAGGGCCAGCCCCGACGCGTAGGTCACGGCGACCACGAGGCCGGTCGAGGCGCCTACGGCACCGAAGGCGGCCTCCGGCCCTCCGGCGGCCTGCGCGACTGTGCCCGCGACCGAGGCGAGGAGGGCCGTGACGAACACCGCGACGACCGATCGTCCCGGCCGCTCGAGCACCGCGGGGAGCCCGTAGGAGGCGGCGGCGGAGCCCAGCAGGAGCAGGCCGGGGACCGTCACGACGCCTCCGCCGAGTACGGCGAACGCGACGATCGTGAGCACGGCGCCCAGCGCCGCGGTCAGCCAGCGAGGGGCGAGCAGCACGACCGGCAGCAGGGCGAGGCCGGCCACGGCGTACTCGCGCAGCACGTCCCCGGGGAACACGAGCGCGTGCAGCAGGCCGATCCCGAGCAGGGCGACCAGCCGCAGCGCCAGGGGCAGCCACGGCGACGTCCCGCGACGGCGGGCGGACAGCACGATGAGCTGGGCGCTCAGCCCGAAGAGGAAGCAGAAGATCGGCACGAACCGCTGCTCGACGAGCACGCCGAGCAGGCCGCTGCCCGTGCTCGACGAGAGCTGGCCCGCGAAGTCGTCCGGGGACAGACCCTCGCCGATGCCCAGCAGGAAGGGGGCGTTCGCGAAGAGGATGCCGCACAGGGCGAACCCGCGGAGGGCGTCGATCAGCCGCCAGCGGCGCGCAGGAGTCGCCGAGGCGGGGGCGGTCCCTCTACCAGGCAGGGTCGCGACGGTCGAGTCGAGGCCGGGGCGAACGGAAGGAGCCGAGAGGGAAGCTGCAGCGGAGGAGGAGCGGGTGACCTGGGGCATGTCACCAGCGTCGCGGAGCCTCGCCGCGAACGAGTCGTCCCCCCGGATGACGTCGCCGCGGCGCCGTCGTCCGGGGGGACGAGATGGGAGAGCTGCCTACTTCTCTTCCTGCTTCAGGGCGATGCCGAGGGCGAAGAACGTGGGGGCCCAGTGGCCGATGAAGATGCCCCAGCGGTCGGACTGCGCCTTGTCGTTCGAGTCCTTGCCCTGGGAGGCGAGCCACGCGACGAGCGCGATGACGATGGAGGCGAAGCCGCCCCAGTAGGCGTGCTCGCTCTTGACGCCGAGGTCCGAGATGAATTTGACGGGGTTCATGGTGTTCTCCTGCAGGTCGTGGACTATCCGATGACGACAATCCACTCCCTCAGGCTGTGAGCGGCGTGCCAGGTCGGGGTGCAGCTCCGAGTAAGCCGCCGACACGCTTCCGCGTACCCCGGCGCGTACCCCGGTCCTCACCCGGGGGTCTGGCGGGGCTCCTGCCGTCAGTACTGCAGCAGCGTCGACGTGAAGGTCGCGCCCTCGGCCGTCACGTCCGGGACGACCCCCTGGATCGGGACCCGCACGGAGCCCACCGAGTTGAAGGTGCCGGTGGAGCCCGCGCCGTCGCTGACCGTCGAGGTGAAGACCGCCGACCCCTCCGTCGTGTCCTCCACCTGCCAGCCCTGGCTCGTCCACTCGCCTATCTCGTAGACGGGCGTCGTCTCGAGCGTCCACTTCTGGTCGGTCAGCGTGTAGCCGGTCGGCTCGTTGAGGATCTGGAAGCTGCAGCCGGCGGGCTTGAGGTCGGGGCTGGCGACGCACGCCGCGAGCCACGCGTCGACGGCGGCGCGTGCCGACGCCTGGCCCGTGTCGGTCAGCGTCGCGACGAGCGTGGCGGGGCTGCCGGTCGAGGAGGCGCCGGTCGCGATCCCGACGACGTCGTCCGCCGCGTAGGCGCCCGCCCCGTCGAGCGTGGCGGGGTAGCTGCCGGGGAACGCCCGCAGCTCGACCGTGTCGCCCTCGGCTCCGGCGTGGGGCACCTCGACGCCGGCCGCCGTCACGACGGCGGCGTCGGGCGCGCCGACCTGGACGGTGAGGGTGCCGAGCTCGACGGGCGTGAGCGTCCACCGGTCGAAGAAGAGGAGGTCGGTGCCGTCCTTCTCGAGTGTGAACTGCTGGTCGTACACGGCGCCCGCCTCGCCGCCCTGCTGGACGACGGCGTAGACGGCGGCCGTGTCGCCGTCGACGCGCGAGCCGGTCACGCGCCAGCCCGTGACCCCGTCGGTGACGCCCGCGTAGGCGTCGTTCGTGAGGAGCACGTCGCCGTCGCCGACCTCGGTGCCGTCGAGCGACATCGCCAGCTCGACGTCGCCCTGCTGCACCGCGTCGAGGTAGGCCACGACGGCGGCCTGCGGCTGGTGCGTGGCGGCCGTGCGGCCCACCACGACGGCGGCGACGACGCCGAGCGCGAAGAGCACGGCGGCCCCGCCGAGGAGCAGCGTGCGGCGACGGCTCCACCC